>JBDTAT010000893.1:0-5281 GCA_039924505.1 Bryobacteraceae bacterium | reverse complement strand
TCTCCATTGGCAATCTCATCTATTTCATGAAGACGCTGCTCGGCGGCATCTTCCATCGCGACGTCACCGTCCGTTTGCGTCCCGGGTACTTTCCCTTCGTCGAGCCGGGGTTTGAGCTCGACATCCGTTGTCTCATCTGCGACGGCGCAGGTTGCCCGGTCTGCAAACAAGGCGGCTGGGTGGAACTTCTCCCCTGCGGCCTGGTTCACCCGAACGTTCTTCGCGCGAGCGGCATCGATCCAGCCGAGTGGAATGGTTTCGCGTTCGGTCTCGGCCTCACCCGCCTGGCCATGATGCGTTACGCCATCGACGACATCCGGCTGCTGATGAGCGGCGATCTCCGATTCTTTCAACAGTTTTAAACGATGAAATTCTCTTATCAGTGGCTCCGTGAACTGACCGGCGGCCTCGACACTTCGCCCAAGGAAGTCGGCCGCCTGATTACCATGAAAACGGCCGAGTGCGACGGCGTGGAAGAGGCCGCGCCGTTGCTGGCTCAAGCTTCCTGGGCCCGTGTCGTCTCCGCTGAGCCGGTTGGCGCCGGCCACAATCGCAAAGCCGTCGTCGAGACCGCGCGCTACGGAACCAAAACCGTCGTCTGCGGCGCGCCCAATTGCCGCGCCGGCATGAGAACACTCTATCTTCCGCTCGCCGCCAAGACCATCGACGGCATCCTCAGCGAAGGCATCCTCGCCAGCGGCGCGGAGCTCGGAATCAATCGCGACGATTCGGGGATCGTCGAACAGGACGGGGATGTCCCCCTCGATCCCGACTGGATCATCGAGATCGACAACAAGTCCCTCACCCACCGGCCGGACCTCTGGGGCCACTTCGGAATGGCCCGCGAGGTGGCGGCCATCACTGGCGTTCCGCTCCGCGATCCTGTATTTCTGGATCGTCTGCCTCAAGCTCCAGCCGTCATGAAAATTTCTATCGACGACTTCTCGCTATGCCCGCGATATTCTGCGCTGGTTTTCGAAAACGTAACCGTCCTGCCTTCGCCCCTGTGGCTCCAGTACCGGCTCGAATCCGTCGGACTGAATCCCATCAACAACATCGTCGACGTGACGAATTTCATCATGGCGGAACTGGCCCAGCCCATGCACGCCTTCGATGCGGACAAGTTGCGCGGCGCAGTAATCCACGCCCGTCCGGCGCGCGCCGGAGAACGCATCGCCGCCCTGAACAACGAATCTTACGGCCTGACCTGCGCCGACCTGGTTATCGCCGACGCTGACGGTCCCATCGCAATCGCGGGCATCATCGGCGGCCTCGACACCGCGATTGGCGCCGGCACTACCCGCATCGTGCTCGAAAGCGCGTCCTTCCAAGCCGCATCCATTCGCAAAACATCCTCGCGCTTGAGGCTCCGCACCGACGCTTCCATTCGCTTTGAAAAGGCGCAGGACCCTGTGAACACGGTACGGGCGCTGGCTCGCGCGATCGGTTTACTGGAAGAAGTCTCGCCCGGCATCCGCATGGCCGGTGGACTCGCCGACTCCTGGCAACCTGCGCCTCCGCCTGCCCCCATTGAACTACCGCTCGATTGGCTCGACTGCAAGCTCGGCCGCGCCATCCCGGCATCCGAAGTTCGCCGGATTCTCGAAGCTCTCTCGTTCGGTGTCGCCGATACCGCCCCACGCATTTTTTCCGTCGCGGTTCCAACGTGGCGCGCCACAAAGGATGTCTCCATCGCCGACGACCTGGTGGAAGAAGTCGGCCGCATGATCGGCTACGATTCGATTCCGCCCATTGTGCCGCGTCTCGCCGCTACCGTTCCTCCGGCGAACCCGGAGCGCGTCTTCCACCATCGCGTTCGCGATCTCGTCTCCGCCCAGGGGTTCACCGAAGTCTACAATTACTCGTTTCTCAGCGAGGAAACCGCGCGCCGGTTCCAGTTCGATCCCGCCGCTCACATCGCGGTCTCGAATCCCATCTCCTCCGAACAGGGCTTACTCCGTCTCAGCTTGGTCCCCGGCATCTGGAAGAACATTCTCGACAATGCGCGCCACTTCGATTCTTTCCGCCTGTTCGAAATCGGCCGTGAAATTCACAAACAGGCCCAGGGTTTGCCGCGCGAAATCCCGCATTTGGCGGCCGCCATTTACGCCAAGGATTCAGGCGTTGCATCGCTCTACGAATTGAAACGGCTGGCCGAGTGTCTCGGCGTCACCCGCGTTCGTCCCACCGCGCCCCGGCCCTTCGAGCATCCGCATCGCTCCGCGGAAGTCTGCATTGACGACCACCCCATCGCCCGCCTGTTCGAGTTCCACCCGTCGATGATCGAAACCGGCCGCGCGGCGGTCCTCGATCTCGATCTCGCTCTGCTGCTTCAACTCGCTGCGCCCGACAAGAAACTTCAGCCGCTGCGCCGTTTCCCGGCCAGCGTCTTCGATCTTTCGATCGTCACGGACGTGCGCCACCTGGTGGGCGATATGCAGGATCAAATCGCCGCTAGCGCCGGTCCCAGCCTGATCGCCATTGAGTACCTCCGCCAATACACCGGCGCCCCGCTACCCGATGGCTCCAAGAGCGTATCCTTCCGCCTCACCATCGGCGCGCCGGATCACACGCTTTCCTCGAGCGAACTGACAGCCTTCCGCACGCACATTATCGATGCTCTCCGCGCCCTCCACTTCGATCTACGCGTATAAAGCCGCCGCCCCACCCATGCAAATTTGCAATCCAATTGCAAATTTGCATAAACTAAGATTGCCATGCGCTACCTCCAACGCACCCTTGAGGACGTCCTGGCCCGCGCTGCGCGCGCCTTTCCCGCCATCCTGCTCACCGGCCCCCGCCAATCCGGCAAGACCACGCTCCTCCTCCGCAAATTTGGCAGAACCCACCGCTACGTTTCCGTCGAGCCGCCGGACATCCGCGCCGCCGCCACCGCCGATCCGCGCGGCTTTCTCGATCTCTACCCTCCGCCCGCCATCTACGACGAGGTCCAGTGCGTGCCCGCTCTTCTCCCCTACATCAAGGAGATGATCGACGCCCGCCGCCACGTGCCAGGCCAATTTTTTCTCACCGGTTCGGAGAACCTGCTTCTCTCCCGCCACGTCACCGAGACCCTCGCCGGCCGCGCCGCCATTCTGCGCCTGCTTCCGCTCACCGCCCGCGAAATGACGCACCGTTCCGCCGCTCCATTTCCGTGGGAGCGCGCGAAATCCCAGCCGCCGGCCCCCCTCTCCCGGTCCTCTCTCTGGAAAATGCTGCTGCGCGGCAGCTATCCGGAGCCGGCCTCGCACTCCAAGCGCGACGCCGTCCTGTGGTACGGCAGTTATCTTCACACCTATCTGGAGCGCGACGTCCGCTCGCTCAAGCAAATCGGCGATCTCACCCAATTCCAGATCTTCCTGCGCGCCCTCGCCATCCGCAGCGCCCAGTTACTCAATCTGTCCGAGTTATCCCGCGACCTCGGCATCGCCGTGAACACCGTCAAAGCGTGGCTGTCCGTTCTCGAAGCCACGGATCAAATTCTCATTTTGCGCCCCTACTTCGAGAACACCGGCAAGCGCCTCGTCAAAACGCCCAAAGTGTACTTCACCGACACGGGAATGTTGTGCCACCTGGCCGGACTTCGCGCGCCGGAGCACGCGCGTTCCGGCCCCATGGGCGGAGCGATCTTTGAAACCGCTGTCGTCAGCGAAATTTACCGCGCCACGCTGCACCGCGGCGACGATCCGAAGCTGTTCTTCTGGCGCACCGCCGCCGGTGACGAGGTCGACCTGATCGTCGATGCGGGCGGCACGCTCATTCCCATCGAGATTAAAGCGACTGCCACGCCCAACCCGCGCATGGCCCACGGAATCGAGAGCTTCCGCGCCGCCTATGGCAATCGCGTCGCCAAAGGCTACGTCGTTCATACCGGCGGCGTCACGCTGCCGCTCGCCCCCGGTGTCACCGCGCTCCCGTTTACATCGCTCTTCTAGGAAATTTAACCATGCCATCTCGCCGCATAGGAATCGGCTACAGAGCCGCGACCGCAAGGGAGTGCCCATGGGCCTGCGGCCCACCAAAAGTAATGAAGACGCGGCGGGCGGGTTGCGTGGAATCGATAATTTGGACCGCGTCTTCAACGGAGCGGTGGATAGGGTGATTTCGCAACAAACCCTAGCCCGCTACGCCGGCCGGTCCTTCGGCGCCGGAATCGCGTACGCCCGCCGCACGTCTTCGAGCCGCACGACGCCCAGCAGCACATACGGGCGCGCGCGGCTCGATACCGGCAGCACAGGATGCGACCCCAGCAGCCGCAACGCGGCATCAATCGATAAGTCGAGATACAACCGCGGAGCCGCCGCCAGTTCCACCGCGTCTCCCAACGCCCGGGCGCCGTTTCCCGCCGCGGCCGCCGCTTCCAGCTCCGCGCGTCCCACCCAGCACCACGCGCCCTCTTCCCGCGCCACCAATACCGGACCGTTGCGCGCCACTTCCTCCAGCGCCCGCGCCACCGGCGTCTCCGGCAGCAGCACCGCCGGCGCCTGCGTCATCGCATCCTCCACCCGCAGCGTCACCGCCTCCCGGTCGTCTTCCACTGTCGGCAGATCCAGGCCGTCTTCCCGCGCGATCATCGTGAAGAAAGGCATCCGCTGCAGGCCCCGCGATATTAAATAGGAAATCGTGTTCGCGATCATCACCGGCAGAATGATCACGTAGCTCGCACTGACCTCGAACACCATAAAGATGGATGTCATCGGCGCCCGGAATACGCCGGCGAAAAATGTCCCCATCCCCACCAGCACGTATGCGCTCGGCGCGCTGGTCGGAAACGGCAGGTAGTGCGCCGCCAGTCCGCCAACGCCGCCTCCGATCATCGCGCCCGTGAACAGCGCCGGCGCAAACATTCCTCCCGGCGTCCCGGCGCTGAAGCACACCAGCGTCGCGGCCATTTTCACGGCGCCTAGCACCAGCAACCGGTCCCATGTGAACCGGTCGTGCAGCGCGCTGCCAATCGCCGCGTAACCGGCGCCCAATACCTCCGGCAGCCACAACCCCGCCACCCCAACCGCTAAACCGGCGGCGAACGCCTGCGCGTAAATCATCGCCGAGGGCGGACGCGCCATGCGTGCCCGCACCCATCCCACCAGCTTCACGAATACCGCCGACGACACGCCGCCCACCACCCCCAGCAGCGCATACACGAACAATTCAGCCGCGCTCGCCAGCCGGAATTCCGGCACTGCGAACAGCGGTTGATCCCCCAGGAACAACCGCACTACGACCACCGCCGACACCGCCGACAGCACAATCGATCCGAGCACGCCACCGCCCCAACCCG
>JBDTAT010000892.1:0-3377 GCA_039924505.1 Bryobacteraceae bacterium | reverse complement strand
ACGCGAACACCGCGGCGATCTCTTCCGCCCGGCCGGGCCGGCCCATGGGAATGTGGCTTTCGACACCCGCTCGCGCCTTCGGATCGTCGATCCAGGCGCTGTTTATCGGTGTAATCGTGGCGCCGGGCCCGACCGCGTTGACGCGAATGCCGCGGCCGGCATATTCGAGCGCCAGCGTCCGGGTGAGATTTTCCATCCCGCCCTTGCTGACGGAATAGGACAGATATTTCGGCTTCGGAATAATCGCATGTACGCTCGAATTATTCAGAATAATGCCGGCGGCGTTGCGCGCAAGGAAGTGCCGGAGGGCCTCGCGGGCGCAGAGAAACGCCCCGCGCAGATTCACGCCGAGAATGCGGTCGAATTCGGCCGCCTCAAGTTCATGGCTTGGCACGGCCTTCTGAATACCGGCGTTGTTCACCAGAATGTCGAGCGATCCAAAGGTCCCGATCACTTTTGCGAACATGTCTTTGATTTGCCGCTCCTCGGAGACGTCGCATTGGACGATCATCGAGTTCGCCCCAGGCTGGGCGGCTTTCCGCACCAATTCCTGCGTGGCCGCGGCTTGCTCCGGCGCCCCCACATAGTTGATGGCGACATTCGCGCCTTCCTGGGCGAAGCGAATGGCAATCGCTTTCCCTATACCGGACGAAGCGCCGGTGATCAATACATTTTTTCCCGCGAGTTTTGGCATGATGATTCCCCGAAAGCGCAAAGGGCGCGGCGCGCACCGCCAGACCAACCACAAACTGTATCGCGCCGCGCTCCGTTTTGCGCGAGTTCCCCAAAAGTATTTACGCTACCGGTAAACGCGGTGCTCCGTCAAGTTTTGGTCTCGCGCCGGACCCTGTTCGCATCCGGTTCGCTTGACAGGAGTGTGCGGCTGGGATAAAACAACAGCGTGCCGGCTCCAGAACCTCCGCCTCGCCCAATGGACATCAACCGCCGTGGTTTTATCGCTCTTCCCGCCGCCGCTGCCGGAGTCTCTCTGCTGGCTGCCGGGGCTCCGGTTCCGTGGCACCAACGAATCCGCCGCGTGGGTCAGATCAACATGACGGAGCACGATCCCGCCGTGATGAATGTCGAGGAGTGGGCGAATTACTGGGCCGGCCTGAAGGTGGACGCCGTCCTCGTTAGCGTGACCGGTATCCTGGCATTCTATCCCACCAAGGTCCCCTACTTCCGCCGCGCCAAATATCTCGGAGACCGCGATTTTTTCGGCGAGTGTTGCGCCGCCGCCAAAAGCCGCGGCATTCGCGTGATCGCCCGCATGAGCCCGGACCTGCAGTGGGAAGAGTCGCTGAAACCGCACCCGGAATGGTTTCAACGCGACTCCGCCGGCAATTTCATCCCGCACACGGAGGAGCCGAAGCTGTATCGGACGTGCATGTACACCACGTACTACACGGAGCAAATTCCTGCCATCATGCGCGAGGTGAATTCTCGCTACGACGTGGATGGCATCTTCACCAATGCGTGGCCGCCGCTTGGCCGGCTTCCTGTGTGCTACTGCGACCAATGCCGCCGTCTGCCGGCCGCCGGAACTCCCGCTTACTGGGACAAATTCAATGAACGGGTGCTTGAAATCTGGAAGCTTTACGACGGCATCGCCAAGGAGAAGAAGCCGGACAATCTGTTCTTCGCCAACCTCGGCGGCAGCATTCGCGCGACGCCGGATCTGAAACAACTGGCGCACGTTTGTTACTGGTTCAATTGCGACAATCAGGGCCGAGGCGGAGAGGATTCGCCGATTTGGATTTGCGCGGAGCAAGGGCGCGTCTGCCAGTCCATTATGAAAGGCCGCACCAGCACCAATGTTACCGGCGCGTGGTGTACCGGGAAGATACGGTGGCGCAACGCCGCCAAGTGGCCGGCCGAATCGCGCATCTGGATGGACCAGACCGTCGCCAGCGGCATGGTGCCGTGGTATCACTTCGTGGGCGCGGAGGGCGGCTTGGGCCTGGACCGCCGCTGGCAGCAGCCGGGCCGCGAATACTTCACCTGGCTGGCCCGCCACGAGAAACACTTTTTCAATAAGCGCACGATCGCCAACCTCGGCGTGGTGATGGGACAGCGGACCAATCTGTTTTACACGCCGCCGGGCGGAGGCAGCGTGGCGCAGTACATGGATGGTCTGTATTACGCGCTGCTGGAGGGCCGATTCCTGTTCGACTTCGTGCATGAAGACGATCTGGGCGCCGAAAATCTAAAAAAATACAAAGCGTTGATTCTGCCGAATACGGTTCTGCTCAGCGACGAGCAATGCCGGCAGTTGCACGCTTACACCGAGGCTGGAGGATCGCTGCTGGCGACCTTTGAGACCAGTATGCGGAACGAACAAAACGTGCCGCGTCCGGATTTCGGCCTCGCCCAGACGTTCGGCATTCACCGCGCGGGCGGCGTCCAAGGTCCGAATGGAAACTCTTTCTACGCCCGCATTGAACGGCAGCATCCGGTATTGGCCGGCTTCACGGACACCGAGTGGTTGCCCGGCGCGGAGCACCGGCTGCCCATCGCTCCCGTCGAAGATCCGGTGTTGACGGTGGTGCCGCCGTACACGGCTTATCCGCCGGAATTGTCCTATCCGCGCCAGCCCAAGACCCACGAACCGGCGTTGGTTCTGCGCGAAAACGGAAACAGCCGCCTGGTCTACTTCTGCGGCGACATCGCCCGAACTTTGTGGCTTTCCGGTTCCGTGGACCTCAGCCGTCTGCTTCAGAATTCGATTCACTGGATGCTGCGCGGCGACGTTCCAGTGACGGTGAAGGGCGAGGGATTGATTGAAGCGTTCGCATGGGAGACCGAGGCCGGCCACGCCGTACACCTGCTGAATTATACAAATCCAAATCTGCACCGCGGTTGGGTGCGGCGTTACTATCCCATCGGCGCGCAGACGGTGCGTTTGAAACTGCCGCCCTCCGCGCACGTCAGCCGCGTGGATCTGCTGCGCGCGGAATCGCGCATTCCATTCCGGCACGATAACGGTGTCCTCGAATTCACCGTGCCGCGGCTGGTGGATTACGAAGTGGCAGCCATTACCTAAGTCTTCGACCGCGATTGGATTTTTTCCGGTTTCTGCCTCTTTTGACGCCAGCTTTCCGAGCACCGACGACCCGGGGGTCGCTTCCGCGACCGTCCGATTCCGATTCCGACCGTCCCATTCCGAGCCGTGACCGTAAGGGAGCGGTTGTACAAGTTATTTTTCAAGGCCCAATCCATGCAACCAATTTCGGTGACACCCGAAATTCAACTCAATTTACCTTTAATTCAATCACTTACAAAACACCCGGTTCGGAACAGGCCCTTCATCTGCTATTTTGAAACCGGGAAAGAAATGCGAGTGGCCACTCAGCCTTTCCAAATGGTGTTTCCGAAAC
>JBDTAT010000891.1:0-2668 GCA_039924505.1 Bryobacteraceae bacterium | reverse complement strand
CGCAATTGGTTTCAGCCGCACTACCCCTACGTGTATGCCGGATTTCGCTTGGTCAACCTTTAACCATGACCGCACTAACTGCAGTGACGAAGCTGGAAGCCGGGTTTGCCGCGGATGTCGCCAGCGGTTTGACGAAGCCCGTACAGAAGGAACTTCCATCGAAGTATCTCTACGACGCCGTCGGTTCAAAGCTATTCGACGTTATCACCGTGCTCCCTGAATATGGCGTCACACGGGCCGAGGAGCGGTTGTTGCAGCGGTACGCGCATGAAATTGTGGCGCAGATCCCCGAACCGCTCCTGGTGGCGGAATTGGGCAGCGGCGGCGGGAAGAAGACGCGGCGCATTCTGGAGGCGCTCGGCCGGCGGCAACCAACGTCGTACTATCCGATTGAGATTTCACCGGCCGCCCTCGCCATGTGCCAGCGTGAAGTCGGCGGCATCGACGCCATCCACGTCGTCGGCCTGGAACGCGATTATCTGCAGGGCCTCTTGGAGGTCAGCCACCGCCGGCAACCCGGCCAGCATCTAATGGTGTTGTTTCTCGGTAGCACCATCGGCAATTTCGATCGCCCCGCCGCCGCGAAATTTCTGCAGGCCATGCGCCAGATGATGAACCCAGGCGATTCGTTGCTGCTCGGCGCGGACCTGATGAAGCCGGTTTCCCAATTGATCGACGCCTATGACGATCCGCTCGGCGTAACCGCCGCCTTCAACCTCAACATTCTGGCGCGGATCAATCGCGAGTTGGACGCGAATTTTATCTTGCCGCAATTTGAGCACATCGCCCGCTTTAACGGAGCCGCGCGCAGCATTGAAATGCATCTTCGGTCCACGCGGCGCCAGACCGTCGATATTGAGAAGGCGGATCTTTCGGTCGCTTTTCTAGAGGGCGAGACTATTTGGACCGAGAGCAGCCACAAGTACGCCTCCGGTGAAGTCTTCGCCATGGCGCAGGAGAGCGGCTTCCGCTGCGCGGCCCAATGGATCGACAGCGAGTGGCCGTTCGCGGAAAATCTGTTGCGCGCCGTGTGAGGGAGTACGCTGAATAGCGTGCCGGCTCAAAATCAATTGAAGGCCGCGGCGGCTGAAGCCGCGGCCGCCCTTGTCGCCGAGGGAATGATTGTCGGCCTCGGCAGCGGTTCCACCGCCGCGCTGGCCGTAAACGCTCTCGGCAAACGCGTCAAAGACGGTCTTCGTATCACCGGCATTCCGACCTCCGAGCACACGGCGGTGCAGGCGCGCGCGCTAGGGATTCCCTTATCGACGCTCGCCGAACACACGCACATCGACGTAACTATCGACGGCGCCGACGAAGTGGAGCGCGGAACCTTGAATCTAATCAAAGGCCATGGTGGCGCGCTGCTGCGCGAGAAAATTATCGCCAGCGCCAGTGCGCGCCTGATCGTTGTCGTCGACGAGAGCAAACTAGTGGAGCGGCTGGGGACGCATTTCGCGGTGCCTGTGGAAGTGGTGCCGTTCGGCTGGCAGGCAACGGCCGTCCGGCTGAACGAGATGGGCGCACATCCTTCCCTTCGTCTGGCGCCCGATGGACGCGAGTTCGTCAGCGACGGCGGCCACTACATTCTCGATTGCGCATTTGGGCCCATCTCCACGCCCGGCGCCCTGGCGCGCGAGCTGGACAGCGTCGTCGGCTTGGTAGAGCACGGTCTGTTTCTCGGTCTAACATCGCAGGTGATTGTCGGCTCGGCCGACGGCGTCAAAACGTTCGCGCGGTAGCCTATCTACGAGCTGGCCGCTCCCAGCGCCTTGCCGACAATCGCGCGCGCCCCACACCAGCCGAGTCACCGGCCGCGAGATTTCTGTCCTTCGATCCGCAACCAATCAAACGGGCGCATGGGTGCCCGTTTGCCATTGGCAATCTTTGCTAAGTTTGATATATTCCGTTAAGGGATCAACCGCCTGATAGGGAGCGCCCATGCCAACCCGCAACGTGAACTTGACCAACGAACTTGACAGTTTCGTCCGGGAGAAGGTCGAAAGCGGCCGTTACGAAAACGCCAGCGAAGTTGTCCGGGCCGCGCTGCGCACGTTGGAACGTGAGGAGCTGCAATACGAGGTCAAGCTTGCCGCGCTGCGAACCGCCGTTGATGAAGGCAATGCCAGCGCCGTTGCCCAGGGCAATCCGTTTACGCGTGTCCGGAAGACGCTGAAAATTTCCACGAAGCGGATTAAGAAATTGCGCTAATTCCGGCGCCCTATCTACGAGCCGGCCGCTCCCAGCGCCTTGCCGACAATCGCGCGCGCCTCTTCCTGGATGCGCTTCAAATGATCCCGGCCGCGAAAACTTTCGGCGTATATCTTATAAACGTCTTCAGTGCCCGAAGGCCGCGCCGCGAACCAGCCGGTTGCGGCCATCACCTTCACGCCCCCGATAGGACTCCCATCGCCCGGCGCGTTGGTGAGAATCTGATCGATCTTTTCGCCCGCGAGCTCCGAAGCGGAAATATCGTGCGGCGACAGTTTCCCGATCGCCGCGCGTTCTGCCGCGTCGGCCGGCGCGTCAACGCGTTCGTAAACCGGCGCGCCATTCTCGCGGCACAGACCGGCGTAAATATCTCCCGGGTCCTTGCCGGTGCGCGCCGTAATTTCGGCGGAGAGCAGCGCCGCAATCAACCCGTCCTTATCCGTGCTCCACACCGATCCAT
>JBDTAT010000890.1:0-2578 GCA_039924505.1 Bryobacteraceae bacterium | reverse complement strand
GCTGGCGCCGGCTTGCGCCAGTTTCGATCAGTTCGATAATTTCGGCCACCGCGGCCGCGTCTTCAAAGACTTGGTCCGGAGCCTGGGGGAATAGGAGCGAATATGGCGCAGCGGATGAAGACAGACTGGGTGCTGTTCGTCACGGTTCTCGTAATGGTGGGGTTCGGCCTGGTCATGGTGTACAGCTCATCCTCGGTGATGGCGGAGCTGAAGTTCGGTTCCAGCACGCACTTCCTGCGCCGCCAGCTTTTCTGGGCCGTCGTGTCGTTCGCCGCCCTGATGTTTTTCAAAGACCGCGATTATCGCGAACTGAATAATCCGGTGGGAGCATTCGCGCCGCTGGGCGTGGTGCTCGGGCTGCTGTTGCTCGTGTACTTCGTGGATCCGCGGGCGCACCGCTGGTTCCGCATTCCCCGCATCGGGTCCTTTCAGCCGTCCGAGTTCGCCAAGCCCGCGTTGATTTTATTTCTCGCCTATTTCGTGTCGCAAAAGCTGGCAAAAATCAACGAAAGACATGTGCTGTGGCAAGCGACGCTGACGATCGCGGTGCTCGCACTGACGGTAGTGGTGCCGGATTTCGGAACCGCCGTGGTGCTGGTGGGAACGGCGGCGGTGGTCTTCTACGTGGCCGGCATCGAGCGGAAGTATCTCTATTTCGCGCTGGCCGCCGGCGTAATTGCCGGGACTGGTTTCGTGGTGTCCAAGCCCTACCGGCTTGCGCGCGTCATCAATTACGTGGATAAGAATCACACACTGCTCGGCGAGATCGACCGGAGCGGACAGATTGAGAATTATCTCCACGAGGCCTCGACGCAAGATACCACCTACCAGGCCCGCCAATCGAGAATCGCCGTAGGAACCGGCGGCGCGCTAGGCGTCGGATTGATGCAGGGCAAGCAAAAGCTGCTGTACCTGCCGGAAGCGCACACCGACTACATTTATGCGGTGGTGGGCGAAGAGCTCGGGCTATGGGGTTCCAGCGCCGTGCTGGGCGGGTTTGTGATTATTCTTTGGCGGGGGTTCCGGCTCTATTGGACGGCGTCGGACGACTTTGGGAAATATCTGGCGCTGGGCATCACGTGTTCCATCGTGATTCAGGCGTTCATGAACATGAGCGTGGTGCTGGACATGGGTCCGGTGAAGGGGATTCCACTGCCGATGATCAGCTCCGGCGGCAGTTCGTTGCTGAGCACGCTGCTATCGCTGGGCCTGTTGTTGAACGTCAGCGAAAATGCCGGATGACCGGGCCGTTTACCTTTGCGATTGCCGGCGGCGGAACGGGCGGGCACGTGATTCCGGCGCTGGCGGTGGCGCGCGAACTGCGGCGGCGCGGGCATCTGTGCTTTTTTATCGGTACGCGGCACGGACTGGAGGCGAAGTTGGTACCGGCGGATGGATTTGCGATTGAGTGGATCGAGATTGGCGGATTGAAGCGGGTCGGCCTCACGCGAACGCTGCGCACGCTGGCGCAATTGCCGGTGAGCCTGGCGCGCGTGGTGCGCCTGTTGCGGCGCCGGTCCGCCGCGGCCGTCTTCTCCACCGGCGGATACGTGGCGGGTCCCGTGATGCTGGCGGCCGGATTCCGCCGCATGCCGCTGGTGGTGATGGAGCCCAATGCGATGCCGGGCCTGGCGAATCGCCGGGCCTCGCCGTGGGTCTCGCGAGCCCTCGTGAATTTTCCGGAGGCGGCGCGATTTTTTCCGAGGGGGCGAACCGAAGTCACCGGATTACCAGTGCGCGACGAGTTTTTTTCGATCGGGCCGAAGCCGCGCGGCGAGGAGTTGCGCGTCCTGGTCACCGGAGGCAGCCTGGGGTCGCGGACGCTGAATCAAGCGGTGCTGGGCAGTGTCCCACTTTTCCGCGAGGCGAATTTTCCCGTGCGGTTTCTGCATCAGACCGGAGCATCGCAGTATTCCGGCGTCGCCGGCCGCGCGGTGGAAATCGGCTTCCCCGGCAATGTGGTGGCATTCGTCGACGATATGCCGGCGGCGTTCGCACAAGCCGACGTCGTCGTGTGCCGGGCCGGAGGGACCGTGGCCGAGTTAGCGGCGGCGGGCAAGCCCGCGATTCTGGTTCCGCTGCCGTTTGCGGCCGACAACCATCAACTTCGAAACGCCGAGGCGCTGGCCAATGCCGGCGCGGCGCGGCTGATACCGGACCGCGAAATGGACGGCCAACGGCTGTTCGTCGAATTGACGAAGCTCGCCACCGCAGACGGCGCGCTGGAGCGAATGTCGGAGGCGGTGCGGCAGTTTGCGCGGCCGGGCGCGGCGAAACGGGCGGCCGACGTGATGGAAACGCTTGTTTCCAGTTGACTTGGAGCAGGAAAACCGGAACAATACGGTATAAAAATGTTTTTCCGTCCACAACACGTTCACTTCACCGGGATCGGCGGCATCGGCATGAGCGGCATCGCCGAAGTGCTGCTGAACCTGGGCTATGAAGTCAGCGGATCGGACGCGAAACTCAGTCCTGTCACCGCGCGCCTGGCGCAACTAGGAGCGCGCGTTCACGAAGGACATGCGGCGGAAAATATCCAGGGCGCAAAAGTGGTGGTGGTGAGTTCGGCCATTCATCC
>JBDTAT010000889.1:0-5640 GCA_039924505.1 Bryobacteraceae bacterium | reverse complement strand
CATGTTAAGGATACCTACCGGCCGCACCTCAATCAGGCAGCCCGAAAAACTGGGCTCCTGCACCAGCGCAAGCACGTCCATCGGATCGCCATCGTCGGCCAGCGTCCCTGGAATAAACCCGTAATCGCCCGGATAATGCATCGGCGAATACAGGGAGCGGTCCAGGCGGAAAATGTCCAGATTCCCGTCGTATTCATACTTGTTCGGCGAATTTTTTGGGATTTCGACGATCATCCGAACAAGCTCGGGTGTCTCGGGGCCGGGGTCCAGGTCGTAGAGCTTCACCCATACAGGGTATCAGAACGCGGATCACGCGGCTAGAAACCATTAGTACTGTGGCGAAGAAATGGGGTAGGTGTAAAGTGCTGTAAAAAAAGGTTGCTTTCGCGCCGGAGGTCAATGTATAGTCTACTTGTGGCCCAAAGTGGCCCGAAGTGGAAAACGTGGAACCTTCCTCCAGGCCTGTGACCGTTCATCCCCCTCGCGGGATTCACCAGGCACGGGTGGATGAGAAGGGCCGGATTAAACTACCGTCCGTGTTCCAACAATACCTGATGGCGCTTGGGGAGACACAGGTTTTCATTACCAGCCTGGACAAGATTATAGCCAGGATCTACCCGATTTCCAAGTGGACCGAGAATGAAATTTTATTCGAGCAGGGCGGCGAGAACACCGAGGCGCTGGCGAACATTCAATTCCGGGCGAACCAGTTCGGAGCGGATTCCGATATCGATTCGTCGGGCCGGGTGCTGATGCCGCAGAAGCTGCGTCAAGCGCTGAAGCTGGAGAATCAGCCGGTATACCTGGATTGCCAGAAGGGCCGGATCAACGTGTACAGCGAAGCGGTATACGCGGAACTGTGCGAGCGGGTGGAGAAGACACTGGCCGAAGATTTGCGGACGGCGGAGAAGATGGGGCTTAAGTAGCGGTTATGTATGCATACGCCGGTGATGCTCGCGGAGTCGCAGGAATATCTGGCAGTGCGGCCGGACGGGATCTACGTGGATTCGACGGCGGGATTGGGCGGACACGCGGGGGCGATTGCGCGGCGGCTTACGACGGGAGTGGTGATCGCCTGCGACCGGGACGCGGAGTCGCTGACGCTGGCAAAGCAGAACGCAGCGGACGCGGGGGAGCGGATCCAGTGGGTGCAGACCCGATTCTCGGAACTGGAATCGGCGCTTTCGCGGGCCGGGTTTTCGCGCGTGGATGGGTTGCTGGCGGACCTGGGCGTCAGCCGGCATCAGTTGACGGAACCCGAGAGAGGATTTTCGCTGCAGGCCGACGGGCCGCTGGACATGCGGATGGATCGCGGCCAGGAATCGACGGCAGCGGACGTGGTGAATTTCACAGCCGAAAAGGCGCTCGCCGACTTGATTTATCAACTCGGGGAAGAAAGGAGGTCGCGGCAGATAGCCAGAGCCATCGTTCGGGCGCGGCCTATTCAGAGCACTCTTCACTTGGCCAAAGTGATAGAGCGGGCCGCGCCGCGAACCAGCCGTCTGCATCCGGCGACGCAGACCTTCATGGCGTTGCGGATGGCGGTGAACGGGGAACAAGAGGAGTTGGACGCGCTGCTGGCGGCGATTCCACGCCTGGTGGGGAGCGGCGGGCGGGCGGTAGTGCTGACCTTCATGTCGCTGGAGGACCGCAAAGTGAAACAAAGTTTTCAGGCGCTCGCAAAGGACCAGCGGGCGGTATTGATCAACCGGCACGTGGTGCGGCCCACGGATGCTGAGGTGCGGAGCAATCCGCCTTCGCGAAGCGCGAAGCTGCGGGCGTTGGAAATGTTGTAAGGAAAACACGGGCGATTTGGGGAACAAGACATGGCGACATTGACGAACATGCTGAGTTGGATCACGGGGACGCGGGCGCGCGAGGACGCGCGCGCGACCTCCTCGCGGGAGGCGGCCGAGAGCTGCGAATTACGGAGGCTGGCGTTCGAGGACGTGTATTGGAACGTCAAGTGGATCGACAACTCGCGGGTGGTGCGGGAGACGAATCCACGGGAACGCGGAGCGTGCTGGCGGATGATCGGCTCAGTGGGATTGGCGGTGATGCTGCTGGTGGGCGTGTTGCTGCCGGGAGCGGACAGCTATATTTCGGGCTACCAGATTCAACAATTGAAGGCGGACCAGGCGCGCCTTACGACGGAGCGCTCCGCACTGGAGTTGGCCGAGGCGAAGCTGCTGAGTCCGGAGCGCCTGGCGACGTTGGCGCACGATCAGCAATTCGTGGACCCGCCGCCGCAGAGCGTGGTGTATCTGATGGAACCGGGCAATGGCGAGCATGTGGCGATGAATGCGGGCGCGGCCAACGTTAGCGGAAAGTAGGCGTCGAATGTTTGTAGGAATCGAACTAGGACCAGACTATTCGCGTTACTCGATTTTGGGCGAGGACGGCGATCTGTTGGAACACGGCAGCGTGCGGACCACGGAAGCGGGCCTGCGCGGCAGATTCGCGGCGATGCCGCCGAGCCTGATGGCGGTGGCGTTCGACGGCCGCACCGCCTGGGCTCTGGATCTGCTGGCCGGCATGGGCCATTCATTGTCGATTGCGGGTGAACTGGCGCGGAATCTGCGGCCGGCGTTAACGCCGTTGGTGGAACTACTGGCGCGCCAGACGGCTGCCTGTGGAGCGGTAATGGCTCCCGGCGAAACGCGCACGGTGGTGTTCCGGCAGTCGGGCGAAACCGGCGATGCGGGGCTGATATTTCTGGTTACGGTGGAAGACCTGCTGGGGCGCCCGGCGGTTTCCGACGTCTGGTATTTTGTGGGTCCGGTGGAGAAGGGGATGCGGATGGCCGAATTGAGCTCCGTCGGTTCCGGCGCGGGAAACAAGGATGGCCAATGCCCGGCCGAACGCGCGCTGCGGCTCCACCAACTGTGGGAGATGGGCGAGATCGCGCTGCCGAGCTCGACTAGAATCGCGGCGGCGTAGCGGCTGCATGCAGCAACGGGTAACGGGGCGCGGAGATGGCGATGCGGGCGTGGTGGAACAGGGACGAGGCCGCGGAACGGATTCCAAGGCCGCGCACGGGCCGTTCCGACTTACGGCGCATGCGCATTCTGGCGCGGGCACTGGTGCTGTGGGCGTTGCTGATTTCAGTGAAGCTGGTCTACCTGCAGATTTTCCGCCACGACGAATTGCGGCGGATGGCGCAACAGCAGCAGGAAAAAATGGTGGAGATTGAGGCGCCGCGAGGCACGATTTTCGACCGCACCGGACAGCCGCTGGCGATGAGCCTGCCGGTGGATTCGGTATGCGTGAATCCGTTGCGCGTGCCGGATCTCGCCGTGGCGGCCGGCATATTAGCGGGCGTGTTGAACCTGGACGAAAACGAGTTGCTGGGAAAGATGAAGTATGCCGCCTCGAATCAACGGGGATTTTTGTGGGTAAAGCGCAAGATCTCCCCCGAGGAATCGGCGCGGGTCCGGAGTCTGAAACTGGATTGGATTGAGTTTCGCACCGAGACGCGCCGGTTCTATCCGAATGGTCCGCTGGCGGCGCACGTTCTGGGCGGCGTCGATCACGATGAAAATGGCAACGCCGGCGTCGAGCGCTCGATGAATTCGGAGTTGGCCGGCCATCCCGGATACATGCGGGTGACGAAAGATGTGAAGCAGAACCCGTTCGATGCCCAAATTGCCGTGCAGCCGAAGCCGGGCAAGGATATCACGCTCACCATCGACAGCCGCATTCAGTACGTCATGGAGCGGGAACTGAAAGCGGCGGTGGAGGGCCATCACGCCCAAACCGGCAGCGCGGTGGCGATGGACCCGCGCAACGGGGAGATTCTGGCGTTGGCGAGCTATCCGGCATTCGATCCGAACGACGCCGTGAAGCCGGGCGAGAGTCTGGCGGACCGCACCAATCTGGCGGTGTCAACGCCGTTCGAGCCGGGATCGGTGTTCAAAGTGGTAACGCTATCGGCGGCGCTCGAAACGACGAACCTGACGCCGGCGACCATGATCCCATGCGGGGGCGGCTCTATCCGGCTATTCGGGCGGGTGATCCACGACGCCGAGAATCACGGGAACTTTTCGTTCGCGGACGTGCTGGCGCATTCGAGCAACATCGGCGCAATAGAAATCGGGCTAAAAGTAGGCGCGCCCGCAATGTACGAATACATCCGGCGTTTCGGTTTCGGACAACACACCGGGATTCCATTGCCGGGCGAATCCACCGGGCTGCTGCGGAGATTGCCGCACTGGACGAAAACCTCCATCGCGTCCGTGGCGATGGGACAGGAAGTGAGCGCGACCACGGTGCAACTGGCGCAGGCATGCACCATCGTGGCGGATGGCGGGGTGTTGTTGCGGCCGCGGCTGATCTTGAAGCCTGGGCGGAGCGGCGGAACGGATGCCAGCGAAGACTCTCCGGTGCGCGTGCTAAAGCCCGAAACCGCGATCACGATGCGGCAAATGATGGAAGGCGTCGTGTTGCACGGAACGGGCAGAAACGCGCGGCTGGAGGGATACACGTCGGGTGGAAAAACCGGCTCCGCGCAAATTTTCGATACCACGATCCACCAGTACACGCACCACTACAACGGATCGTTCATGGGCTTCGCGCCGGTGACGAATCCGCGCATCGTGGTGGTGGTGTCGTTGAATCATACGCCAACCGGATCGGCCGGGTTCGGCGCGCAGGTGGCGGCGCCGGCCTTCCGGCAGATTGCCATGTCCGGGCTGCGCATCATCGGCGTGCCGAAAGATGTGCCCGATGGCGCGCCGGAACCGGACGAGACTCCAGCAGTTTACAACGATTTGGCCATCGCCAGTTTGAGCGACCATCCTGGCGTGGAACCGGCCGACGACGTAGTGTCCTCCGTCACTCCCCCGCTGGTTCAGACTTCCGTGGCAGCCTCGGCTGTTGCGGGAGATCTGGACCAGCGGCCTTTTTTCGTGGGTCCGAAAGTTCCGAACTTTCAGGGCAAGACGATGCGGGCGGTGATGGAGGAGTCGGGGCAAATAGGGATGCCGGTTGAAGTGGTGGGAAGTGGAATTGCGAGATCGCAGGCTCCTCCGGCCGGATCGATGCTCGCGCCGGGAGCGCAGGTGGTGGTCCAGTTCGCGCGCTAGGGGCCGGCGCCGCCGGCTCCGCGCGCCGGCGGGAAGTCCGCGCCACACGATGACACTCGAAGAGGTGTTGCCGGGAGTCCGGGTGATGGAGGCGGCGGGAGTTTCCTGGGGCGCCCCGGTGGCGGGCCTGGAATACGACTCGCGCCGGGTGGACCCGCGGTTTCTATTCTTTGCATTTCCGGGAGCGCGCGCCGACGGCCGCCAATTCGCGCAGGACGCCATGGCGAAGGGCGCCGTAGCGGTGGTAAGCGAGTCGGATCGCCCGGAACAGTTTGCAGGCGGCTGGATACGAGTGGAGCACGGGCGGCGCGCGTTGGCCGTAGCGGCGCGGAATTTCTATCGCGCGCCCGACCAGCGGCTGAAATTGACCGGGATCACCGGCACCAACGGGAAGACGACCACTTCCTTTTTGATCGACTCCATATTACGGTCGGCGGGCAAAACGACGGGGCTGACCGGCACTATTGAATATCATGTCGGCGCTCACGTGTTGCCGGCCGCGAACACGACACCCGAGTCGCTGGATCTGTTCCGGATTCTCGATCAGGTGGAACGG
>JBDTAT010000888.1:0-3191 GCA_039924505.1 Bryobacteraceae bacterium | reverse complement strand
GCCCGGGCGCGGGAACCGTCTATACCGAGACCGTGGTGTTCTCGCCCGCCGAAGCTTTCGTCAACGATGTGCCGTATCAGCTTACGATTGTCACGCTCGACAACGGACGCCGGCTCACCGGCCGCATCGTCAGCGGCGCCGGCGCTCCGCGCGCCGTTATCGGCGATCGCGTCGTGTTCGCCGAATTCCGCAACGGCATCCCTTTCTTCCGGAAACCCTCATGAACTTAGCAGAGCGAATGAACCGAATCGGCGTGGAAACCGCCTTTGAAGTGCTGGTGCGCGCCCGCGCGCTCGAAGCCACCGGACGCAGCATCATCCATTTGGAGATCGGCGAGCCCGATTTCGCCACGCCACAGCATATTGTGGACGCCGGCAAGAAGGCGCTCGACGACGGTTGGACACATTACGGGCCCACCCAGGGCCTGCCCGATTTGCGCGAGGCCATCGCCGCGTATGTGTCGCGCACGCGCGGCATCCGCGTGGGCCCGGAGCATGTATGCGTAGTGCCCGGCGGCAAGCCAATGATTTTCTTCCCGCTGCTGGCGCTGCTCGATGTGGGCGACGAAGTGGTGTACCCGAATCCGGGTTTTCCGATTTACGAGTCGATGATCCGCTTCCTCGGCGCGACGCCCGTGCCGGTCCCGCTGGTGGAGGAGCGCGGTTTTTCCTTCGACCTGGATGTGCTGCGCAAAAGTCTCACCGGCCGCACCAAGATGCTGATCCTGAATTCGCCGCAGAATCCCACCGGCGGCGTAATTCCGGCAGCCGATATCCGCGCCATCGCCGATATGGTGCGCGGCCGCGACATCGTCGTGCTGTCCGACGAAATCTACTCGCGCATCTACTTCGACGAGCCGCCGCTCTCCATTTCATCGCTGCCCGGAATGCTCGAAAAAACGATCATTCTCGACGGCTTCTCGAAAATCTATGCCATGACCGGATGGCGGCTGGGCTACGGCGTGATGCCGTCGTGGCTGGTGGAGGCGGTGAACAAGCTGATGGTGAACTCCAACTCCTGCACGGCGAGTTTCACGCAGCGCGCCGGCATCGCGGCGCTCAACGGACCGCAGGACGCGGCCGAGCACATGGTGGCGGAATTCCGCAGCCGCCGCGACGCGTTTATCGACGGCCTCAACACGATCCCCGGCTTCCGATGCGCCCGCCCGAGCGGCGCGTTCTACGCATTCCCGAACATCGCCGGCACGGGCCGGAACTCGAAGGAGTTGGCCGACGCGCTATTGGATCAAGCCGGAGTGGCGGCGCTGGCGGGCACATCGTTCGGTGAATATGGCGAAGGCTATCTGCGCTTCAGCATCGCCAATTCAAAAGAGAACCTGATGGAGGCGGTGGAGCGGACCCGGCGCTTTTTAACGAAGTAACCGGGGCCGGGATGAGGCCGGAGTGGCGCTAGGCTGGAGCGGAAATGCGGTTCTTCAAATGTGGAGCGATTTTTTGAAAGTGCGCCACGTTGAAAGTGTAGATCCGTTGACATCGCCGTTTCTCGGCGCATTTCAACAGTAAGGCATCGTAGATCAGTCCGCCTCTCCAGCCTGCGCCCATCGCTTCGTCCAAGACCTCCGTGTAATCCTTCGGTTCCAGCGGCACGAGAGTAAAATGCGGCAGCACGTTGTGAGCGATCATGCGATGCGCTTCCGCCGGATGAATTGCCGGAGCCACCGGCAGTTTGGTCAATACAGCGTAAGTTTCAGCCACGCTATGCACGGAAAGAGCTCCGCGGTTTCGTCCGCGAATCACCGCATCCACCGCCGGGAATGCAGCGTTATGGTGCGCGTGGCCCTCGACGAACGAAGCTACCAGCACGGATGTATCGAAGAAGATTTCCATTCCCGCCTACCGCGGAGAACCGGACAGTGAACGTAGTCTTTCTTCGCGGAAGTCGTCTACCGCGTTGCGCAGTTCTCCTTGCGGCGTACCTCGATGAACGAGCATGCCGCGAACCTCCCGGAGGGCCGGTTCGCGAGTCAACAACGTCAGGACGAAACCATCCGCGCTCGCACGAATGTCGAACTCCGCACCTGAGTGAATCGAGAGTCTGTCGCGCAGCGGTTTTGGCACAATAATCCGCCCGGCTTTATCGATTGAGATAGTCATACCACTCAATATACCATTTACCACCTCGTAATGGTTCGCCGGTTGTCCGCAGAATTTCCCGTTCCCGGAGGCCGTTTGCGCTACACTTCCAGAAATGCGTACAGCCGCCGCGCTTTGCGTTCTGCTCGCACTTCCGGCGGCCATAGCCGGAGAGCCGCTCCACGCCGACCTGAAATCTTTCCACGAAAAGCGCCAGTGGCCGGAGCTTCGCCAGGCAATCGAACATGCGAAGGCGCCGGCTCTCTACCGCGCCGCCGCATTGATTGCCCTCAATGAAGACACCCGGGAAGCCGGGAAGCTTCTGCGCTCTGTCATCAAATCGGCGCCTCGCTCCGGCGCGGCGTATCAGGCTTACGAATGGCTGTCCCATCTGTACCTCCGCTCTGGGCAATACCCCCGCCTGATCTCCAATATGAACGAGTGGCGGCTCGCTTTTCCGGATGCGAAAGACGTGAAGCAGGGGCAAGCCGCGATGGCCGGCTTCCGCGATCTACCCGATCAGACAACCCGGAAGGCCGGGCCTTCGACGCTCCGTCATGAGAGCGGAAGCATTTTTATTCCGCTTTCCGTCAACGGCCTGTCCGCGGCATACTTTTTCGATACCGGCGCGTGGGTTTCTTGCATCAGCGAATCGGAAGCGAAGCGGACCGGACTTAGCATCCATGCGACAGCAGGGACGCTCGGAACGGCGACCGGTGCTCGCGTTGGATTTCGCACCGCCGTGGCACGGGAAGTCGTCGTCGGAAAAATCCGCTTCCAGAACGTATCGTTTGCCGTTTTTCCGGACGATCAGGAGCCTGGTCCACGCTGCCACCGGGGCGCCGTGGATTACTGGGCATGCCCATTTTGCTCGGCTTCCGCACGCTGCGCTGGGTTGCGGATGGCGCAGTAGAGATCGGCCAAAACCCGGGGCCCGCGGATGCGCGCCAATCGAATCTCGTCTTCGACGACGATCATCTTGTCGTCTCGGCCGCGCTCAACGGACGGAAAGTCCCCGCGACCCTCGACACGGGCGCGATCGGCACGGATCTTTACGCAGCGTTCGCGCAGCAGTTTCCCTCTCTGCTTGCGGCGTCC
>JBDTAT010000887.1:0-5708 GCA_039924505.1 Bryobacteraceae bacterium | reverse complement strand
ATTCGTCGCAGTTCGTCTTGCCGACAATAATACCGCCCGCTTGCTCCAGGCGGATCACCGCCGTCGCGTCGTAGGGGGGAATGTAGTGCGCCAGCAATTTCGACCCGCACGTCGTCCGCAGGCCCTTCGTCACAATGACGTCTTTCACCGCCACCGGCACGCCCGCCAACGGTCCCGGATCTGCGCCCGCCGCAAGTTTCTCATCCACCGCCTTCGCGGCGGCCAGCGCCCGCTCCGGCGACAGCGTCAGATACGCATTCGTCTTCGGATTTTCCTTCTCCGCAAATTCCAGCGCGAGTTTCGCAATCTCCACCGCGCTGAATTCCCGCGCGCGCAGTCCTTTTTGAATGCCGTCGATGGTCAGGCTGCCGGTCATCGCTCAATCACTCTGGGAACTTTGAAGTAGCCCGCGCCTGCCAGCGGAGCATTTCCAATTGCGTCCGCGTTCGACAGCGTCGCCCGCTCCACGTCTGCCCGTAGTGTCGCCGTTTCTTCGGCGTCATAGAGAACTTGCGCCATAGGCTCCACTGACGCTGTATCCAACTCGTTCAGCTTGTCGATGTGCGTCAGAATCTCGTCCAGATCGTGCGCCATGCGCGGAATCTCGTCGTCGTTCAACTTCAAATTCGCGAGGCCGGCCACATAGCGAACCTCTTTTTCGGTAATCTTCACGCGGTCGCCCTTTTCCGCGATGATTTGTAGCTGCGCCGCAGGAACGGGTCGGCGATACCGTCGGCATCGTCCTTTAATTGCCGGGGCGCCTCGGCCCGCTGCGCCTGCCGGCGTGGAATCATCGGTCGAAATTCAACATCATCGACGATCCCGGGACCCAGCGCGCCGCGCAAGTTCACGAGGATGAATTTTCGCAGCGTATTGAGGTTCCGCTGCCATAGAACGTCTTCGACCTCAATAATCACCGTGGTCCGAACCACGCCGGCCACCTTGGTATGCGCGGCGATCCGCTTTCCCACCGCGACCGGCCACGCCGCGCGCGCCAAGTCTTCCGGTGTAAGGATACCTTCCGGAAGTTTCAGCCTGGAGATAAGACGACCGGCGCGTTCCATGTGGGTTTGGAAGACTTGATTGTAGCATGGGGGTATGCTGATTCTGGCGTCACAATCGCCGCGGCGGCGGGAGATTTTATCGAACGCCGGCATTCCATGTGAAGTGCGCCCGGCGCACGTCGATGAGCGGCACGTGCCCGGCGAGAGCGCCGAAGAATATGTCAAGCGTCTCGCGCGGGAAAAAGCGGAGGCGGCGCCGGAGTCGAAGGCTGTCGTGCTCGGCGCCGACACGGTGGTCGTTGTGGACGATACGATTCTCGGCAAGCCCGTCGACGCCGAAGACGCCCGCCGTATGTTGCGTTTGCTCTCGGGCCGGGAGCATCGGGTGCTCACCGGCATCTGTCTGCGCCGCGGCGGTCGCACAATTGTCGAAGTCGAGGCAACGCGCGTTCACTTCGTAGCGTTGAGCGAGGCCGAAATCGGCGACTACGCCGCCAGCGGTGAGCCGATGGACAAAGCCGGCGCCTACGCCATCCAAGGCATCGCTTCCAAGTTCATCGATCGTATCGACGGATGCTACTTCAACGTGGTCGGCTTGCCAGTGGCGCTGGTTTATAAGAAGCTAAAACAACTATGTTCCGAATCGCCGTCCTGACCTTGCTTGTTCCCGCGGCTCTTCTCACCGCTGCCGATTGGCGGAACGAGGGCGTCATCTACACCTCCCATTCGCCACATGCGAAGCTGCATCCGGTTCCAGTACACGCCGTCACCATCGGCGCTGGATTCTGGGCGCCGCGCCGCAAGACCAACGTTGAGCGCAGCATCCCCACCATGCTCGAATTGCTGAAAGAGAACGGCCGCATCGATAACTTTCTCCGGCTGGAGGGTAAATCGAACGCGCCGCGCCGCGGTCCGCTATACACCGATTCCGATATCTACAAATGGATGGAGGCGGCTGCGTTTGTGCTTCAATCCGGCGACGATCCCGCATTGCGCGCCACCTTCGACCGGCTCACCGGCATCATCCTCGCCGCGCAGGAACCGAGCGGCTATCTCAACACGTATTGGGGCGACGAGCGGCGGAAGGCCGAGGAGTTTACCCAGATGCAGCGCTCGCACGAATTGTATTGCCTCGGCCACCTGACGCAGGCGGCCATCGCGTACTATCGCGCCACCGGCGACCGCCGCCTGCTCGACGGCGCCATCAAATACGTCGATTACCTCGTCCGCGATTTTGGTCCTGAAAAGCGGCCGCTGCTCACCGGTCATCCGGAATTCGAGATGGCGGCGATCGAGTTGTATCGCACTACCGGCAATCGGGCGTACCTGCGTCTGGCCGGCTACTTGCTGAGCGGAGTTGAAACCGGGCGCTTGCGCATCACGCCCGCCGACTTGAAATATATGTTCAGCGGCAAGCCGTTCACCGAACGCACTGTTTTTGAAGGCCACGCCGTGCGCGCCATGTACGCATCTTCGGGTGCGACGGATTATTACGCCGAAACCGGCGACGCGGCATATCGGCAGACGCTCGAGACGCTGTGGCGCGATCTTACCGGCCGCAAAATGTACATCACCGGCGGCGTCGGTTCGCGCTCGCAGGGCGAGGCGTTTGGCGAACCGTACGAATTGCCCAACGCGCAGGCATACGGGGAGAGTTGCGCCGCCATCGGGAACATGATGTGGAACTACCGGATGCTCGCGGTGACGGGCGAAGCGCGTTTCGCCGACGTCATCGAGCGCGCGCTTTACAACGGCATCAACTCCGGTATGTCGCTCGAGGGAACCATGTACTGCTACCGCAATCCGCTCGCCTCGAATGGCGAAAAGATCCGCAATCCGTGGTACGACACGACTTGTTGTCCTCCGAATCTGGAGCGCATCCTGGCGTCGCTGCCCGGCTACTTCTATGCGACCAGCGCGGACGGCGTCTACGTCAGTCTCTACGACAACTCGGTGTTGGACTGGCATCTGGAGGATGGCGCCGCACTGAAAATCGAGCAGAAGACCAACTATCCATGGGACGGCGAGGTGCGTCTCGGCGTATCTCCGGCCTCGCCGAAAGAGTTCACGCTGTTCGTTCGCATTCCTGCGTGGTCGGCGAAAACGGCGGTGCTGGTGAATGGCAAATCACCGTCTGGCGCGGTTACGCCGGGCGAGTATTTCGCCATCCATCGCCGCTGGCAAGCGGGCGACGCCGTGACGCTGCGCTTCGACATGCAGCCGCGCCTGACCGCCGCGAACGCACGCGTAACGGAAGACACCGGCAAGGCGGCGGTGGAGCGCGGACCACTGGTCTATTGCCTGGAGGGCCTCGATCAGCCCGGCGCCGATTCGCTCGCCGACATTTCACTCGCGGCATCCGGCCCCGGCTTCACGATGGAGATGCGCAAGAACCTGCTCGATGGAATCGTCGTGCTGAAGCACAGAGGCACTCAAAGCGCGACGCCCTCCGCCAAGCAGCCGCTGTACATGCCGCTTGACGAGCAACGCCATGCCGCGCGACGGCCAATCGATCTGACGTTTATCCCGTATTACACATGGGCGAATCGCGAGCCGAGCCAGATGGAAGTGTGGATCACGGCGCCGTAGAGAACCGTTCCAGGAACGGCAGAAACGCTCGGGCCGTCCGGTCGAGGTTCTGGAGCGAACCTCCGCCATCGAGTACGGCGCACATTTCGTAGGCCACCGGTCCGCGGAAACCGGCGCGCTCGAGGCCGCGGAAAAAGCTCGCGTAATCCACGACGCCGGTGCCCGGTGCGACGGCACGCACCAGCGCCGGCTCCTCGCGGACGTAATTCACCTGGGCCGGATCGTAGCGGAAGCGCGGCAGCACCACGTAGTCGGCGACGGTTGTGAATTCGATCCACGGCCCCACGCTGGCAACGGCGGCCGCCAGTTCCTCGCCCGTTAGCCCTTGCAGAAATGGCGCCCAGGCATCGAACGCGGCTTTCAAATTCGGCTCGTTTACTTCTTTTAACAGCCAGACGAACTCGGTAGGATGCGCCGCCAGATCGTGATGGTTTTGCAGCACCAGTGTTACGCCGTGACGCGCCGCTTCCCGCGCCGCCAGGCGCAGGCCGCGCACCAATTCGCCGTATTGGGCGTCGCGCGAAGCGCCGCTCCGCACGTAGCCGGTGAAAATGCGCAGCCGAGAGGTTCCCAAATCGGCGGCCAGTTGCGCGAGCACGCCCACGTACGCCGCGTTCATCTCGGCTGACGGAATTCCTGGGCGATCCATGCCGGCGGTGAAATCGGTGTAGCCCATCAGCGCCGCCAACTCCAGCCCCAGTTCGCTCAGTCGCACGCGCAATTTGTGCCGTGCCCCGGCATCATAGTCAAGCGGAGAAACATGCGGGCGCTTGGCCGCCAGCGCGACGCTCGGGTAACCCAATTCCACGGCCTTCAACAGAAACGCGTCCACGTCGAGGGCGGCTTGCCCCGGCCACGCGCCCCCGTAGCTGACGGAATGAAGGACCGGTGTGTAGCGGGTAGGGTTCACTTCGCGTAGTGTACATCTTCCACACTTGCGATGGCGCACCCGGATCTTGATACGATGGTCCGCGATGAAGCGTCTCCCGGGCGTCGATGTGTTGATCGCGGGCGGCGGGTGGATGGGCCTGCTGATCGCGAAGGAACTCTCCACGCGCACTCCGCTCTCGGTGGTCGTTTTGGAGCGCGGCGCACCGCGCAAGACCTCCGACTATCTCGACAATATGGATGAGCTGGAGTATGCCATCCGCCTGCGCATGATGCAGGACATCCACGACGAGACAGTTACGCTGCGCCATACGCCCGGCGAGCACGCCCTTCCGGTGCGCCAGTACGGATCGTTTCTTCCCGGCTCCGGCGTTGGTGGATCGGGCGAACACTGGAGCGGTATTGCCTTCCGCTATCTGCCCGAAGCCTTCCAGTTGCGCACGCACCTAGCAGAAAAATACGGCGAGAAGCGGCTTCCCGAAGACCATGCAATCGAGGACTGGGGCGTATCCTACGACGAGTTGGAGCCGTACTACTGGCGCGCCGAACAGATGCTCGGGATTTCCGGCAAGGCGGGGAATCTGGGCGGAAAGAAAATCGACGGTGGAAACATTTTTGAAGGTCCGCGCAGCCACGAATATCCCACGCCGCCGATGAAGACGCCGTATCTTGCGGCGCTGTTCCGCGACGCGGCGACCCGGCTTGGCTATCACCCTTATCCGTTGCCGGCCGCTACAACCAGCGTCGCATACCGGAATCCGGATGGCGTGTCGCGCGCGGGTTGCTCCTACTGCGGCTATTGCGAGCGCTACGGCTGCATGATCGGGGCAAAAGCGCAGCCCACCAATACGCTGCTGCCGGTGGCCGCGCGGCAAAAGAATTTCTCGCTGCGAACGGGCGCCTGGGCGCGGCGCATTGTGGTGGAGGGCGGCAAAGCGCGCGGCATCGTTTACGTCGACGAGCATGGCGAAGAAGTTTTCCAACCCGCCGACCTGGTTTTTCTAGCTTCGTGGACGCTGAATAATACGCGCCTGCTGCTGCTCTCAAAAATCGGCCAGCCCTACGATCCAGCGACAAGGATGGGAAGCGTCGGCCGTAATTTGACGCACCAGGTGTCGGCGGGATCGGCGGTAACCGTCTTTTTCGATAAGCCGCTCAATCGCTTCATCGGCGCAGGCGCGGCTGGAGTAGCCATCGGCGATCTGGATGGCGAAACGATCGACCATT
>JBDTAT010000886.1:0-3408 GCA_039924505.1 Bryobacteraceae bacterium | reverse complement strand
CAGTGCAGCCAGATCCACACCTTTACATTTTTCGCAGCGGCATAGGCGACCAGCGCGGGAATGTCCACGCGGCCGTTCATTTTTGTGATGTCGTTGCGCGCGGACCAGCCGGCATCGACCAGCATGTAGGGGAAGCCGGACTCGGCCGAGAAATCGACGTAGGATTTCATGTTTTCGGTGGTGAAGGCGGGCTTGCCGTTCTTGCCGATGCTGCCGCTCCACCAGTCCCAGGATGATTTTCCGGCGTGAATCCAGGAAGTGTCTTGGATACCGGATTCGGGATTCAAGCTGGTGATGACGTTCGACTCAATCAGGCGCCCGGGTTCGGCGCCTACCAACAGCACGCGCCACGGCGAATGATGCGGGAGCGATCCGGAGACGGCGATATCCGGTTCAGTGAGGCTGGGTGAAATTCTGGATTCGAGTATGTGGCCGTTCCAGTCGCCTCCTGGATTCACAAGATACATGGCGGCGTAACCGCGCATGCCGGCTTCGGTGATAGCCATCCAGGCGGCGCCCGGCACGTCCATCAGCATCGGCAAGCCAACCAGTAGTCCACGAGGCTCGCCGCTGGGGGTTCCCAATGCGCTGATGGGCAGCTTCAGAAATTCGCTCTCATACATGGTGTGATAGTTCGGCAAAACGAGTGAGTAGGTGGTGGCGTCCTTGGCGATGCGGAACTCGGTGCGCTCCTGGCGCAGGCGGAAGAGGCGGAGCGCGCGCTGCTCCGGCACGATGTAGCGGAACGCGACGGCGTCGTCGAAGGCGCGAGCCTCCACCACCAGTTTCCGTCCGGCTCCGCCGGGTTCTTCCAGATCCAGTTGAAGGGCGTTGTAGCGATCGCGAACCGTGCTCGCCTTGCCGGTGACCAGATGGTAGGTTTCGTCGGTGTGCGACGGCGTCACATGCACCACGCGGACGTTCGATCCCAAGGGCCGTTCGCCTTCCAGTTCCAGATTCAGCGCGGAGTTCTCGATCAGCGGCTTCGCTTGAAACGAAACCGAGTAGACCAGTTGGCCTCCCGCGGGAGACGGCGAATTCTTCGTGACCGTGTGAAAAGCGATTTCCAGGCGACCGTCCGGAGAATCGAGCATGGTTGCGGCGGGCTGCGAGAAAGCCGTGGCCGCAGCGAACACGAAAGCGGGGATCGTATATCGGATCGAGTGCGTGAACATCCTAACAAGAATATATACTCTGGAGTGGGCCGCGAGCGAATTAGGGTACGTTGGAACACGTCATGACGAAAATAAATTTGGGACTGGCGATGGCGCGACGGTTAACGCCGCGGCGATCAACAATGCGATCGGCGCCGCGCATGCGGCCGGCGGCGGCACGATCTACTTTCCGGCGGGCACTTTCGTTTGCGGATCGTTTCATCTTGTGAGCAACATTGCGCTCTATCTGGACGCGGGAGCTACGCTCGAAGCCTCGGCCGATGCGCTGGCGCACGACGCGGCTGAACCGAACGCATGGGACAAATATCGGGACTTCGGCCACAGCCACTGGCACAACAGTCTGATTTGGGGCGAGGCACTGAAGAACGTCTCAATTTCAGGACCTGGCCGGATCGGCGGGAAGGCGCTTACGCGGCGCGGCGGCCAGCGGATCGGCAACAAGGCGATCGCGCTGAAGATGTCCCGCAACGCGATCATCCGCGATGTTTCGATGCTGTTGTGCGGACACTTCGCGATACTGGCGACGGGAGTGGACAACCTGACCATCGACAACGTGAAGATCGACACGAACCGCGATGGAATCGACATCGACTCCTGCCGCAACGTGCGGATATCGAATTGCGGCGTGAACTCGCCCGCGGACGACGCGATTGTGCTCAAGGGAGGGCGCAGCACGCGGCAGGCGCGCCAGAATTTGTATTGAAGAATGTGGAAAAGTTCAACGTGTTTCACTCGCGTAGCGTGGCGGACACGCGCATCGCGAAGGCGGGGGCGGACGGAGATACGCGGCTGCTATTTCCGATCCGCCGGTTGGTCTTTTCCGGCTTCCTTCCAGCCTTCGCGGGCTTGGCCCGCCACACGATGGAGCTCTTTGCCGGCTTTCTTTGCCGCTTCCGCGGTTTCCCGGCTCAGTTCGTGCGCGGCCTTGCCGGCTTTGCGCGCCGCCTCATCGGTTTTGGTTTGAGCCTGATTGGCGGCCTCATGGGCATCGCGGCCGGCGTCGCGCGCATTTGAATCGGAGGTCCAGCGCGAACAACCACCGGCGCTCAACAACAGAAAGAAGACTACAGCGGCACTGCGCATGAACTCTACGCTCCCCCTTTGAAAATTCGCGCAAAACGGAGTACGGCGCGAAACAGTTCCTGCCTCGGATGGTGGTGCGCGCCGCACCCTTTGCGCTTCTTAAGATAAAGACGCTGCGGGACACTTTGTGTTTCCAACAACGGAATAATACAACGGACGCGGCTATTTTTTCTTACTCCAGCCGGGCGCGATGCTCATGGCCAGATAGTTCACGACTTTCGCATTGTCGCGCGCCACCTCATAATATGCCGCCTTTAGTAACTGATCCTTCCGGTTTATCAGCGTATCGCGGATCGTCTGCTGAACGCGCGGATCGCTCAGCAAACGCTGGCCGGCAGGTTCTTTCGCGATGATTTTGAGAATGCGGTAGCCCTCCGCGGTTTTGACGATTCCAGTGATCTGGCCGGCGGGAGTTGCCATCACCATTTTGCGCAATTCGGCGTTGGCTTTATCGAGCGACGACTCCGGGATGAAGCCTAGATCGCCGCCGTTCGGCGAGGAGTTCGGGTCCTCGGAATAGTTCTGCGCAAGGGCGGAAAAATCCTCGCCTTGACGGATACGCTGCAGCAGCATGTCGATCTTCTTCCGCGCCAGCTCGTCATTCTGCGCCTTGTCGTTCTTCAGATTGCGAACGTTCGGATCGGGCGTGGAAGTAACGAGAATTTGCGCCAGATGCACCTGCGGCTCGGCAAGATTGAAACTCGCCCGGTTGGAGGCGAAGAAGTCGGCGACGTCTTTGTCGGTGATGTTGATCTGGGAGGTGAGCTCCTTGTTGAACAGCTTCTGAATGCTGAGGTCGCGGCGGAGCTGCGCCTTCAGATCGTCGACGGTCATCTTGCGCGCCGTGAGCTGGCGTTGGAACTCCTCCTGCGTGTAGGGGGTTTTCAGCTCGTTGAATTTGGCCTCGACGTCGGAATCGGCAGCCATCAATCCCATTTTCTCCGCCCGCTGCAGCATGATCTCGCTGTCGATGAGGCTGCGCAGCACTTCCAGTTTCTGAATCAGCACCTGATCGCCGCTGGGCTGTTCGGAGGGCGAGTTGAACTGCGATTGATACTGCTTATCGAGTTCGGCGAACGTCACGGCGCGGCCGTTGACGGTGGCGGCCACGTTGGGTGGCGCCGAGCGGGTGCAACCCGCTAAAACGACG
>JBDTAT010000885.1:0-6322 GCA_039924505.1 Bryobacteraceae bacterium | reverse complement strand
TGTCCGCTGGCCCTATTTGCGGATATTCCCACGCGATCCTGCCGGTTTCAATGTCGATCGCGCGCAGCACTTTCTCGCCCGGCTCTCCGCGAATGTCGCGCGTGTCGCCGCCATAGAACGACTTGCCCTGCTGCCACCAGGCTGACGACTTCGTATACAGCGTACATTTCTCAAGCGCCATTACGTAGAACAATCCCGTCGCCGGATTGAAGGCCGCGGACATCCAGTTGCTCGCCCCTTCCACCGCCGGGCAGGCTTTCACGCCCGCCACTGTTGGCTCGGAGCCCGGCAGAACTTGCGGCCGTCCGTCCGGCCCGATTCCGCCGGCCCACGTCAGCTTTTTCACAAACGGTTTTGCGAGCAGCAACTCCCCGGTCAACCGGTCCAGCACATAGAAGAATCCGTTGCGGTTGGCCTGCAGCATCAGCGCGCGCCGCCGGCCGTGAAAGTCCGCATCCACCAGCATCGGCGTCTCCTCCGCGTCCCAATCGTGCAGATCGTGCGGCGTGAACTGATAGTGCCACTGCAACGCGCCGGTCTCCGGTTTCAGCGCCAATACGGAATCGGAATAAAGGTTATCGCCCTGGCGTTCGCCGCCGTTGTAATCGGGGCACGGATTTCCGATGGTCCAATAGAGTAAATCGTTGGCCGCATCGAATGTGCCGGTCATCCACGTCGTGGCGCACGGATGCTCAATCGCGCGGCCCTTCCAGGTTTCAGCGAGCGGCTCACCGGGAGCGGGCACGGACCAGAAGCGCCAAACGCGCTCGCCGTTGGAAGCCTTGTACGCCGCTACAAAACCGCGCGCGCCTTCATCGCCGCCGGAAATTCCGGAAACGATCAGATCGTGAACCGCCAGCGGAGCTTCGGTTGCTCCGTAGTGCCGATGCGAATCCGCCATCTCCACGTCCCAAACCAAACCGCCCGTCGTGCGGTCGAGCGCCAGCAAGTGCGCGTTGTCGGTAACCATGAATACGCGGTCTCCCAGCAGCGCAACGCCGCGATTGATTCCGCTGGCGGCATCGCCCACCAAGCCCTTCGTTCGCGGACGCTGGTAGTGCCAGATCGTCCGCCCCGCCCGCGCATCGAGCGCCCACGCCTCGTTCGCCGAAGTTACATACATCACGCCGTCTTTTACCATCGGGGTGCCTTCCAGATGGCGTGAGGACGGAATGAAGAATTCCCATTTGGGCGCCAGGCTCCGCACATTCGCAGCCGTGATTTGATCGAGCGCGCTGTAGCGATTGCCGCTGTACTGGCCGTGATACGTCGGCCACTCGCCGTTCTCAATCACCAGCGGCGGCGCGGTCCATGCAGTTCCCGCCACTCCCGTAGGATGCGCGAGATACGCGATCAAATCGCTCATCCCCTTCGCATTCAACTTCACCGCGGGCATCAGCGCGCCCTTCTCTTCGGTCACCGCTGCAATCTGTGTACCGTCCAACAAGTGAAACGCGCCGTCGAAATCCTGAAGCTGAAGGCTGTAGTTGTTCCGGTTGCGCGCGAAGCCGCGCAGCGCGCGTCCATCGCGGAGCCGCACGTCTACAACCCGATACCCCACCGTAGGCTCGGGATCGCGCAGCGCGCTTTCCAGATCGCCAAGCGTCCGTTCGCTTCCAATGCCCGTCAAGTCGGGGCCGGTAACGCCGCCGCTACCGTAAACGCGGTGGCATTGTCCGCATTTTCCAGCGCCCCAGAAGAACGTTTTACCCGCCGTCGCATCACCCGCGAAAACGCCTTCCGCGGCCGGCACAATCAGGGAATGAACGAACGTCACTAACGCGGATTCCTCGGCTTCCGGCAGGTGAAACGCCGGCATGCCCGCCGCCGGAATGCCGTCGCGCACAATGCGCAAAATCTCATCCGCCGATTTCGGGCCGCGCCGCGTCAGGCTGGGCGCACGTTCCCCACCGCGCGCGTCGGCGCCATGGCACGGCGCGCAATTCCGCTCAAACGGCGCACGCCCCGGCTGCGCCCATCCCGCCACGGAAAACAAAAGGACCGGTAAGCTCAACATCGCGCAGCGGGTCGTTGTCATAGGATGGCAGTTTCTTCAATCAGACGCCCTTCGGCGAAGCGGCTCAGGCTGAACGTGCGCGTGTCGATCAGATCCGACGATCCCTTCAGAATCAGCCCGGCCAAAATGTGGCCCGCCGCCGGCGAGTGCATCACGCCGTGCCCGCTAAATCCATTCGCCAGCCATAAGCCGCGAACCTCCGGCGCTTCGCCTAATACCGGGTGATGGTCCGGCGTCATCTCGTAGAGGCCCGCCCATCCCCGGCGCGGATTCACTTCCGCCGTCTCCAGGCAGGGCACGCGGCTCACCGCGCGCGTCAGAACTTTCTCGACGAACGCCGGATCGAAATCGGTGTTGAAGCCGTAGACATCGTGCGGGTCGTGCCACGCCATCAGAAGCCCCAGTCCCTCCGGCCGAAAATGAAACCCCGTCGCCAGGTCCACGGTCATGGGAGCCGAGTGGGCAATCTTATCGAACGGCTCAGTCGGCAGCAACATTCGGCGCAAAGGTTCCACCGGCAATTCCACGCCCGCCAGCCGCGCCACGGCCCCCGCCCACGCGCCGGCGGCATTCACTACCGCGCGCGAAGCGGCGAACCCATTCGTCGTCTCGACACCCGCCACGCCCTTCGCATCCACGCGGATTCCCGTAACGGTTACGCCGCGCCATAGTCGGGCGCCGCGTTCCACCGCCCGGGCCGTGAAGCCCATCATCACGCTATAGGGGTCCACAAAACCGTCCGTTGCGCAAAAACTCCCACCCACAATGTCGTCCGCGCGCAATTGCGGGATCAGGCGCATCACATCGTCCGGCCGCAGTATCGCGGCGTCTTTCAATCCGAGTGAAGCCTGCCGCTCGTGGTTCGTGCGCAAGTACGTAAGCTGCCGATCGCTCGTGGCGACGAACAGATATCCCTGCGCCCGGTATCCGGATGGACCCCCTACGATGCTCTCAAAATCGCGGAACACTGGAATCGAGTACAGCGACATTCGGATACTCTCGGGCGTCGCAAATTGCGCCCGCACGCCGCCCATGCTCTTGCCGGTGGATCCTTTGCCCTGCTGCGTTTCGCGCTCAATCATCAGCACGTTGTTGCAGCCGGTCTCCGTGAGATGGAACGCAATACTGGCGCCGACAATCCCAGCTCCGATAATGACGACGTCCGCCGTTTCCATCCCCACCCGATTAGCTTGGCGCTAAAATTGTAGCTCGTTCTGTTAGGTTCAAATGAATGCAGTCTTCCGATTCTTCCCATCCGGGGGCCATGGGGCATCCGGTGCATGTCCGTCGCGTCGATGAGTGCCACACGCTCGACGATCTATTCCGCCACGCCCTGCCGGCGTTCGGCGGCGCGTATCTGCGCCGGATTTATACGATCCTCGACCGCGCGATTGGACGCGGCTGCCCGCTCACCATCGCCGTCGCCGGCCCGATTACCGTTTCCGGACAGCACCAGACGTGGCTAATCCCGTTGCTCGAAACCGGTTGGATCGCCTACCTCAGCACCACCGACGCCGTCTGCTATCACGATGGCCATCGCAGTCTGGACGCCTTCAAAGACGGGCCGGTCCATGAGGTTCCGATCTTCGGCGACGACGGCGCGCTGCGCGATGAAAAGATCATCCGCGTTACCGACATGGCCTTCGACGAAGAGGTGCTGTTCGATCAGGACCGGTTTCTCTCGGCGGTCTTGCGCCTTCCGGAGTTTCAGCACAAGATGACGGGCACCGAGTTGCGCCACCGGCTCGGCGCGTTTTATGCCGCGCAGGAGCAACGGAACGGCGTTGCGCCCGGGTTGCTGGCCGTGTGCCACAAACTCGCCATTCCGGTGTTTGTCGGCGCGCCCGGAGACGGTAGCGTGTTTCTCAATTCCATGAAGTTGTGGACCATGCGCCAGGCCGGGCTGATTCCGGATTACGGCTTCGATCTGGATCTGCATGCCGAAGTGTTCGAGGCTTGCGCGTATCATTATTGGGGCCTGTTCGACAATCCGGCGCGCTCGCTTGGCACTCTGATTCTGGGCGGCGGCGTGCCCAAGAATTACAACCTGCAACCCGAGCCGGCGTTGAGCCAGGTGCTCGGTTTGCCCGGCATCCGCGGATACGAATTCGACGTCCAGATTGTCACCGCGCCGGTGACCGATGGATCGCTCTCCTCCTGCGCGCCGGGGGAGGCGGTGACGTGGGGCAAAGTAGATAAGGATACCTACGAACAATCCACCGAGAGCATGCAAGCCGACTATTCCATGCTGATGCCGTTCCTCGTGAAAGCGCTGCTCGACAACCGCGCGCGCTATCGGGAACTCGGCCGAAGCATGGGGGAAGAGGAACTCTTCCGCCAAACACCAGAGGCCCGCGGTTACCTGCGGCCGCGCCAAGGCTACCGCTTGTTCGACCAGCGCGAAACTTTGTGTACGCGCCTGCTGGATCAAGTGCGCGCACAAAAAGATCCGTTGCTGGAATCGCTGCGCTACCCGCTCGCCGCGCGTTGAGGAGTCAAGCGTATCCATATCCCTTTGCATCGCTCCGCACGCTGGCTATCTGTGATTGGAATTCCGATTCTGATCGCAGCCTATGCCATTGCATTCCTGGCGCCGGTGGCCGGCAGTTTCCTCGACGACGGAATTTATATCGTCACCGCGAAATCGCTCGCGGAGGGAAACGGCTACCGGATACAAAGCCTGCCAGGAGATCCACCGCAAACCAAGCATCCATTTTTGTTCCCTGCTTTGCTCGCGGCGGTGTGGAGAATCTGGCCTTCGTTTCCAGAAAACGTCCAGGCGCTGAAGACCGTTCCGCTGCTTTTCGGATTCCTATGGGCGTGGGCCGTCTGGCTGGGATTCCGGGACGAACTCGGACGCACCGGCGCCGCATGGCTCGCGGCGCTGACGCTGGCTTCGCCCTGGACGGTTTTTCTAAGCTCGTCCCTACTCTCGGAAACGTTGTTCGCATTTCTCACATGGCTGGCGCTTTCCCGGATCCGCCGCCTCCGGGAGGAACCGGCGGGTTGGCCGGTGGCGTTCGCCGCCCTTCTGACTGCCGCGGCGTTCCTCGCGCGCACCAGCGGAATTGCGCTGATTGCCGCCGGAATCCTGGCGCTTGCGAAAGCGAAAAAATGGAAACAGTGTGGAATCTATGCGGCGGTTTGCGCGGTCTGCTGCTCGCCATGGACGCTCTGGCAAGCGGCGAATCCGGCGCCGTCCTCCCCTGTTTTCGCCTACTATTCCAAGGCGAACTACGCAGCCTGGAACCTGCTCGCGAACTTCGACGTGGGACAGAAACTGTCCATCCTTCTGCAGAATCTCGCGAAGGCGCAGCGTCCTTCCCTGCCGCGCTGCTTGGACTTCCCGGCAATCTAATCGGCGATTTGACCGGCGTTGGTCTCTTCGTTCTGGCGGCCTGGGGATGGTGGATTGCGTCCCGCCGCGACTTTGACGTGGTCGCGATCTGGAGCGCTTTATATTTTCTCCTGGTCGTCAGTTGGGCGTGGCCGCCTCCCCGGTTCCTGGTTCCCCTGACGCCGCTGTTTCTCTATAACACTAGTGGGTTGCGCTGAAACGCTTATTGCCGCGCATCGACGCGCGAACATTGGCCATCGCAGCGTTGGCCCCGGCGATGGCGGCGTGCGGCTTCGCACTTTGCGATCAGGCGATCGTGACGGAGCGCGGCGGAGCGTCGTCGTTGCCCGGAATGGAGTATGAAGACTGGCGCGGGTGCGCACGGATGCTGACGGAGTTCGGCCGGAACTCTCCAAAGGACGCCGTCCTCGCGGGGATTCTCGACCCGATGTACTATCTCTACTCCGGAAGGAAGGCTCTGCGGCCTTTCAGCGAAGACCCGTATCCGCTTTATTATTCGGATGCGCCCCTACGCACGCCGATCGGCGGCAGCGCCCGGTTCATCGAAACGCTGCGCGCGAATCGCGTCTCCTACGTAGTCGCGGACCGGTTGCGGCTATTCGGCGAATCGAAATGGATTGATTTATTGACGGACGAAATTCGAGCGCGATATCCGGAATCGCTTTCGCTCGTTACCGAGACGGCTGACGCCCGTTTCCGTATATACCGGATCGAGTGGAATCGCGTCGGACAACATTGAATTGTGATACGCTCGATGCGTAAGCATAGGAGCGCGCATTCGTGAGGGCAAAGAAGTTTGTTTGGATCGTTTCAGCCTGCCTCGGCCTCGGCCTCGTTTCACAAGCCGCCGCACAAAAAGTCGATTTCGCGAACGACATTCAGCCGATTTTCGAGAAGTCGTGCTATGGCTGCCATGGCGCCAAAACGCACATGTCGGGGCTGCGCCT
>JBDTAT010000884.1:0-4015 GCA_039924505.1 Bryobacteraceae bacterium | reverse complement strand
TATATTCTCGGCAAGCTTTCGGTGCTGTGCGTGGCGTTATCGGAGATCACCTGGATTCCGGGCCTCATACTGTTTTTCATCGAAGCCAGTCTCGACGGACGGCAATGGTTATGGGACAACCTCTGGATGGCCGGGGCCATCCTCGCCGGCTCGCTTGTCTGGATTCTGGTGCTTTCGCTGATTGCACTCGCCATGTCGGCTTGGGTGAAGTGGCGATTGGCCGCTGGCGCGTTGATCCTCGGCATTTTCTTCATCGGGGCTGGTCTGCAAGGCGCCGTTGTGGGAATTCTGCGGAACGAATATGGCGCGCTGCTAAATCCAGCGGCCCTCATCATCATGATCTATCGCGATCTGCTCGGCGTCACCCCCGCCGATACCGGCGCGCAACTCGGGCCTTCGATACTTGACGCATGGCTGGCGCTTGGGGCCATTTGCGGCATCTGCGTCGCGCTGCTCTCGCGCAAGATCCGCGCCGTGCAGGTGGTGAAATGACGCCGGACGCCAATACCATTGTTTTTGAAAGCGTCTCGAAGTTTTACGGCGAGGTGCTCGGCGTCAATCGCGTGAATCTATCGATTCCGCCCGGCATCACCAGTCTCGTCGGCCCGAACGGTTCCGGCAAAACCACGCTGATGAATTTGATGACTGGCCTCATCCAGCCTTCGAGTGGGCAGATTCTGGTGCGCGGCGTCCCTCCCACAAAACCTGAGCGGCTGTTTCAATTCACCGGCTACTGTACGCCGTTTGACTCCTTCCCGCGCGGCCTTACCGGCTATCAGTATGTATACTCGTGGCTGCGGCTTTCCGGGCGTTCGAACGCTGAGGCTGACCGGATGGCCTGGGATGCCATCGATCGCGTGAATCTGCGCGACGCCGCATTACGCAAAGTCGCCGGCTACAGCAAGGGCATGCGGCAGCGCATTAAACTGGCGCAAGCGATTTCGCACGACCCGGCGGTGCTGGTGCTCGACGAGCCATTGAATGGCCTCGATCCGCTGGTTCGCGCCGAAACCATCGCGCTGTTTCGCGAGCAGGCGCGCGCGGGCCGCCACGTGATTCTCTCGAGTCACGTTTTGCAGGAAGTCGACGCCATCTCCGATCAGGTGATCCTGCTCGCCGGCGGCTATGTGGTCGCCGAAGGACAGATTCACGGCGTCCGCGGCGAAATTCAGGACCATCCCATGCAAATCCTGATCCGCTGCGACAAGCCCGGCGCACTCGCCGCCCGCGTCTTTGAGCACGATCACGTAGTCGAGGCGCGCATTCACGCCGATCGCCGCGGTCTGCTGGTCAAAACGCGCGATCCCGAAAAATTTTATTTGCTGCTGAACCAGATCGCGCTCAACGGAATCGAAATCGAATCGGTCGCGCCGGCTGACGACGACGTAAACTCCGTTTACGAATACCTGATCGGCGAGGAGGCGGCGCTATGATGCTGCTGTGGGCGCGCCAGGTGCTGGCCGTGTTACGCCTGGAAATGCGCAAGTCGTTCTTCGCGCGCCGCGGCTTGTGGATCTATCTGCTGGCCCTTGCGCCGGTACTACTTTTCGCTGCGTACTCCTACACCGCCACCCGCGAGCGCGCGCAACGCGCGCAACGGTCCACCGCCGCTGTGCTTCCGCTTGAGCGGCTCAGTGAAATTCAACCCGAGATGACGCGCGCCGATGTAATTGCAATACTCGGCCGGCCCGGCCACCGTCAAATCGAGAAGCGCCGTCGCGTCACGCATGAATTTCTCTGGTACTCCGACGCCCGGATGGATTTCATCGTTCACTTGACCAACGGCAAAGTGACGGGCGTGAACCGCCGCGAATCGGCCAATCTCACTCAGGACACCCTGCTATTCGCGGGCGTATTCCAGTTTTTTTATCTGCGTCTGGCGGTGTTCTTCGGTTGCCTCGGCGTCTTCGTGAACCTGTTCCGCGGCGAGCTGCTCGACAAAAGCCTGCATTTCTACTTCCTCGCTCCCATCCGCCGCGAGGTAGTGCTGGCGGGCAAATTCCTGGCCGGCCTCATCGCCACCGTCGTTATTTTTTCCATCAGCGCGCTGCTGCAACTGTGGGCTCTCTCGATGCACCTCAATGCGGGCGACGTGCAGCAATACTTGTGGCAGGGCAACGGCGCGCACCATGTGGCCGCCTATCTCGGCGTCACGGCGCTGGCGTGTTTAGGCTACGGGAGTGTGTTCCTGGCGGGCGGCGTGTTCTTCCGCAATCCCATTGTTCCAGCGGCGCTGGTGCTGATATGGGAATCGGCCAACTGGATTCTTCCCGCCGCTCTAAAAAAGATCAGCATCATCTTTTATCTCCAGTCGCTCAGCCCCATCGTCGCTCCCGCTGGAATGAATGTTCCCCCGCCGCTCGCGCTCCTGGCTTCCACCACGGCCGCCACACCGGCATCGTTAGCCATTCCCGGCCTGCTGATCATGTCACTGGCCGCTCTGGCCCTGGCAGCCGCGAAGCTCCGCAAACTGGAGATTAATTATGCGTCGGACTAGATCCTCAGACCCGCGCAACCATTCGCGTGGGCCTTCCGTGCCGCCGTGCGACTCCCCTCCCGCCGCCCGCGGCCTCCGATCCGCCGCTCACGATTTTCGCGCCGCTTGGGTCTTCCGGGCCGCGACCGCGAGGGAGCGGTTTTTGCCGCTAGCCGCTACGGGTAAGCGCCTCCAACTCTTCGAGCGTGCGAGGCCAGTCCTCGCGCAACAATCGCGAGAGCGCTCGGTCAGCGAGCACCTTGCCGCCGGTCTGGCACCGCGCGCAGTAGTTCGTTTCGTTGTCCGCGTAGCGAATGCGCTGCACCTTGGCGCCGCAGCGCGGGCACGCCTCGCCATAGCGGCCATGTACGGCCATTCCGCTGCGAAACGCGGTCACTTTTTCCGGAAAGCGGCCGCCGGCATCGCGGCGCAGCCGCTCGGTCCATTCGAGCAGCGTGCCGCGGACGGCGCGATGGAGCGTCTCAATCTGAGCGGCCGTCACTTTTTGCGTAAGCGCGACTGGAGACAGGCGCGCGCGATGCAGGATTTCGTCCGAGTAAGCGTTGCCGATGCCGCTGAACAGCCGTGGATCGGTAAGAGCCCGCTTCAGCGTGTGGTTCGCTGAAGTAAGCACCGCGGCGAATTGATCCAGGCCGCTTGCGAGCACGTCGATTCCGCCCGGATCGAGTTCGCGCAGTCCCTCCTCGCCGGCCGCCAGGTGGAGCGACGCGCGATGGCGCGATCCGGCTTCTGTAAGAACCAGCGCGCCCTCGGGAAAATCGAATGCCGCCAGCGTCTGCCGCCCGGCCAGCTTCGCTCCCGGCGCGCGCCAGTGCAAGCGGCCGGCGATCATCAGGTGCAGCACCAACCAGACATCGCCTTCGACGCCTATCGCGATTCGCTTGCCGACGCGCCTTACGCCCACGACCCGCTTTCCTTCCGCGGAAGCGAGCGGCGGATTCACGGTGCGCAATAGAAACGGACTGGCCATCCGCACGTGCGCGAGCGGCTGATTTAGAATGCGCCGCTCCAGCGCTTCCATGTAGACCGTGATGTCCGGCAATTCAGGCACCGTTATGGAACAGCTTGGCACATTTGCTAAACTCCCGACTGGGACTTGGTGATGAAAACTTTGCGCAGGGTAGCTGTTTTGGGAGCCGGGACAATGGGGTCGCGGATTGCCGCGCACTTCGCAAACGCGGGCATTTCGGCGTTACTGCTTGATGTGATCGCGCCCAATCAGCCAAACCGCAATTCGGCGGCGATGAAAGGCGTTGAGAACGCCATCAAACAGAAGCCGGCCGCGTTTTTTAGCGAGGCTGGAGTCGCGCTGGTAAAGCCGGGCAACTTCGAGGACAATCTGCCGGACATCGGCCAGTGCGAGTGGGTGATTGAGGCCGTTACCGAAAATCTGGAGATCAAACGGGCGCTGTGGGCGAAAGTCGATACACTCCGCGATCCCGGCGCGATTCTGTCGACCAATACCAGCGGCATTCCGCTGCGCGACATTTCCGAAGGTTTTTCCCCCGACTTCCGACG
>JBDTAT010000883.1:0-6130 GCA_039924505.1 Bryobacteraceae bacterium | reverse complement strand
GTAACCGGTGTCGAGTAACGCGCGAATCGCCATGGCCACAAGCTGCGATTCGCCGGATCCCGCGTGAAACTTGGCGTCCCGCTCGACCGGAGTGAAAGTCAAGTGGCGCAGTGACGCGGTTACGGCCGCGGCTGGAGGCAGTTTGTCCTTCGGTTTCTCTTGCCGCTGCACGGAACCAACGCCGGCGGCGGAGACGGGGCCCACTTTACCGCCCGCGGCTGCGCGATCCGCTGCGCTGTCGGCTTCCTTTTCAAGCGGTGTTCCGGGCGGTTGCGCGAAGCGTGAACTCGATGCGGGTGCGCCGGTATCGGGGGTTTGCGGTTCGGCTGAGGCGGCCGACTGCTGCACCACGTGCGTCAGCTCGTGCGCCAGCAGGCGCGTGCCAACGCTCGTGCCCGGCGCGTATTGCGACGCTCCGAAGACAATGTCGCGGCCCACGGTGTAGGCGCGCGCGTCGATGCTCGCGGCCGATTCGGCGGCGGCCGCTCCGGTGTGAACGCGAACGCCGCTCAGGTCGCGGCCGAAGCTCGATTCCATACTGCTACGCGTATTTGGGTCGAGCTCCGCTGCGGGCGACCGCAGCACGTCTTCCACCGCTTGAGGAACTGCCGGCGAACCAGCTTCCGTCTCCTTTCTCATCACCGGCCCGGCCGTAGTGGGTGTTCCCTCCGTGGATTCACTGGCCGGCGGAGCCGTCAACTCCTGGCGGCGCAGCTTGAAGTAGTTGTCCCAGACCTCTTTCCACGCGTCATGGGCGAGGTTGTCCACATGCGGAGTCCAGGTTTGCGGCAGAGCCTTCTCAACGCCCAGGCGCGCGGCCGCCCAGTGCTCCAGCGCCTCACGCTCCGCTTTGGCGTCCTCATCCTGCCGCGAGCCTGGCGTAGTTTTGGTTCCCTGGCGGAACTTTTCCGCGTCGGCCGCCATGCGGTTGGTCTCCGCGCGGAACTTGTCGCTGTCGCTTTGCGCCGGCTTCTTGGCGGCGCCGGGTGTGAAGGTCAAGGTCAGAAAAACTTTCGATGGCTCGCGCACCTTGCCTTCGTACGTCAGCTTCCCCTTAAGACCGGGCATTACCCAATCGAGCGGAATTTCGGGCAGTTGGACCGGGAGCGAAGAGTCGGTGGCGATGAGGCCCGCCAGCGCGCCGGTTACCGCGGTGGCGGCGATCACCTTGCCTTCCGTTGTCGCCAGAAAGTCCTTGCCGAGCTGCGCGGCCTGGACCTCGAGCTGTTTGCCCGCCTTGGTCTTCCGTAGAGCGTCGCTGGTCTTCTGCGCCGCCTGTTTCAGTTTGTCGGCGGTGGACGGCGGCGCGCCGGAAGGCAGAACGCCGGCATCGGCCGGAAGGCGCCCCGGCTCCGCAGGCGGAGTAGACGGACCCGGGGGAGTGTCGTCGCGCTGGATCGACCGCGTGGAAGGCAACGCCGAGGCGAATCCGCCGCCGCCGTGCACCACGGAATCGGAAACACGATCCGCCTCCCGTTCGTAGGCGTCGCCGGGCGGATGGATTCGCAGCTTCGCTTGCAGGGCGCGCGACTTCAGCAAGCGTCCCACCGCCCGGTTGCCAATGGAGCGTTGCAGCGTCAGTATGGGATGCGCGGGCGCGGCGGGAGCGGGAGTATCGCGCCGCGCGGCGGGCGTGGCGGCGGAGTCCCGGGCCGGCGCATAAACGGGAGACGCGCGTTCGTACAACTTGCGTTCGCGGTGAACCGCGCGTCCCTGTGCTTCAACGGGATTGGATCCCCGCTTTTCCAAAGCTTCACCCGTTATCTTTCTTCGCCGGCTTAGGGGCAGGTGCGAGGCCGGAAGCCGGGGCCGGTGCGGGGGCTGGAGCCGGTGCGGGCACCGGTGCCGAAGCGGGAGTGGGCGCACTGCCAGACAGGCTGGCATCCGGCGCGACGATATTGATGGCATTCTCGAGGCTGGCTTCCGAACCATCCGACGTGGTCAGCGTCAAGGTGCGCGGACCCGTCGCAGCGGTTGCCGAGACGACTACCGTTAGCGTCGCCGCCGGCGGAGAAGGCTGGAAGGATGCAACCGTGATGGTGACGCCGGGACCCAGGTCCGCTTGCAAGGTCGCATCGGCGCCGATTACCGATTTCGAGTCGAACGTTACCGCGAGCGGAAGTGTGCTGCCTTGCGGAAGCTTTTTGGGATCCAGCTTCGAGGCCGACGTGGCTGCCACGCCCGTGATCGACACCGTGCCCACATTGCACTGCCGCCAGTAGCCGCCGAACGACATGACGATGCGCCGGCACTGGCAGTTATCGATGGAAATAATGGCGCCATCGGCCGCAACTTCAACCACCCCCAGCGCAACCCACGGCTGATCCGGACAGGCCGGACAATCTGGCGTTCCGCCGGTGGTCAGGTTGTTCAGAATTGGCGCCGGCGCGGTCGGGTTGGGACACGACGTGAGGATGCCGATCTCGTAACCGTCGCGCAACCGCGAATACTCGCAGGTGGAATCGTCGCAACCGCACCCCACCGGTTGAACACGCACCGGCCGCGTCTTGCACTCCTTATACTTCACTGCGATGTAGAACGGTCCGGTCGGATTGGTTTGCACGAACACCTCGCTGCACCACGGATCAACCGGCTGAACGCAAGGCTCGCCGGTCACGCCGCTTGTGCCGGCGGTGCGCAGATCGACAGTGCGGCAACAATCGAGAACGATCTCGTCTCCGTAAGGGCCCAGCAGGTAGCCGGGAGTGACCGAGACCATCCAGGGCTGGTAGGACGAAGGGGCGTTGGCGCCGGCGCCGGGCTGCGGGACCAGGCAGATTCTCGCTCCGCACACCACGCCCCATCCGTGCATGATCCGGTTATGGCGCCGCAGCTTGTTCCGGAAATATTCCTGTTCCAGCGTCAGGTCGTCAGGGGTAAGAATCTGGCGCGGAAAATAGCGCGGCCGCTCCGCGATCTGAGTGTCGCAGGTGGAAGTTCCGCAGGGACTAGTGCTGGTCATGATGTTCTCCTCGGTTGTTATGTGTCCGTCTAGTTCTTACCGCCCCGCGGCGCTTCCGCCGGCTTGTTGGTCAGGCACACCAGCAGGTCATGCAGCAGATCGTTGGTGTACACGATGGGGCGGACCGCAATGTTGATCGTGAGCGCGGTGGCCGGCGGCTGCACCAGCTCGACGTTGGCGAGCGCGATGCACGAGTCGTCGGGGCGGTCCGGGCACGCGCCGCTGATGTAATCGGCCAGCGCCGGATAATTGATCTTCACCCCGGAGATGAGATCCGGAATCGAGCAATCGCCGCCGATGTCGGGGAGCTTTCCGGGTCGCACGCAGAATTCGAAGCGCTCGCGGATGGAGCCGGACGAACACGTCGCGTTTTGATCGCAGTCGCCTCCCAGTGACGGCGCGGGATCGGCTTCGCACTCGTGATAGCACAGGCAGATGTGGACGAATTCGGCCTCACACGGGCAACTGGGGTCGTCCGGTTTGGGTGGCGGAGTCGGCGCGGGCAGCGCCACCTCGCAATTCTTGGGAACAATCAGCTCCCGGCCCCATTTGTCGATGGCGACACCCGGGGCCACCCACACGCTGGAGTTGTCGTTGCCCGCCGTCACATTCAGACCGCAGATCACTCCGTAGCCCGTCACCAGCCGGTTCAGCAGCCAGCGCTTGCCGTTGAAGTAGTCCTGCTCCCGCTCGAAGTGAAGAACATCCAACAACTTTCCGTAAAAGTAGCGATTGCGGACGAAAGTGGTCACGCTTGCAGCGCGTCCGCCGCCGTTGTTATCGTTGGTCACGAGTTATCCTCCTCATGCAGCTTTCAAAAACTTCTATCTTCAACCCACCAGCGTGGTGACGCCCAGTTGCAACTGCGCGCCGATCCGCCCGGCCGGCTGTCCGCCCAGAGCCGTGCCCACGCCCAGTTCCGGCGTTTCGCCCAACCGGATGCCGGCCGGCGGACCGCCCACAATTGTGTCGATGCCAACCCGGGCCTGGAATCCGACTCTCATGCGCGGCTCCAGAACACACAAATGATAAATGGTGTGCGCGGGCTTTTCGCTTTCAATGACGGTGCGCACGCGATCCTCCGCGGCCGCGCAATTCAACTGGCCCCGGTACACCTGCACGCTGAACTGAAACGCCACATCCTCAAACAGGGGCGCGCCAAAGTCTGTCTCGGCCAACAGATGCGACTGATCGAGCACGGCGCTGGCGCCCACCACGGCGCCCTGCGGCTGCGCCGGGGCCAGCATCGTGGTGTAACCGAGCACGGAGTTTTCCCCCGCCTGCCAAACCGTTTCGCCGCCGCCCGCTCCGTTGCATCCGGTTCCCTGAGGAACTGGAAGCGACCACCAGGCCGCATGGAGAATGGGTTCCTGAATTACGGCGTCGACACCCGCGTCCTCCTTCAGAGCGTTGCGCAAGCCTACCGCGGTGCCCCGCTGCGCATAGCGCCGGAATGCCTGCGCGATGGCGCGGCGGGCCGTGGCTTCGTCCCAGCCTTCTTCCAACCGAAGGGCCAGCCAGCCGGCCAGCCACGGCAAGTAGTCCACCGGCGCGGCTTGCGGATCGAACAGCGACGGCAAACGGCCGATGGCGGCCTCGTTTTCCGAGTTGAAGCTTTCAAACAGCGACAGTAGACGTAAAAGAAAGTCCTGGCACGCACCCGGCTTCTGGTATATAGCGGGCAGATTCGCGAGGTACGTCTGGTGGTCGAAGTCCACACGGATTTGCTCGATGGACGGAGTGGCGTCGCCGCCGCCGGAGAGCCACGCGCCTACCCAGATATAGAGCGTTGCGGCGCCGCCGATGTAGACGTCGTTCACGTCCGGCGGTTGGGCGCGCCACTTCTTATCGGTGAAGGGCATAGCGCCTCCCGCATCCAAAACGGGCGGCGCCGGCGCGTCCGCGGCGTTATTCGACGTGTAAAGGAAGAACTGCAAGTGCGTGTCCGGCGGAAGCGCGTCGGCGAAGGCATCGAGAACGGCTTCCAGCCGGTGCCATACGACCTTGCCCGCGGAAGCGTCCGGGGGCGCCTCGATGGCGGCAGTCCAGAAGACGCCTTGTTTTACGTAACCTCGATCGAGCAACAGACGCACGGGCGCCAGCGCGGAACCGGTATGCACCAGCAGGCCGCCCGCGCCATCGGGCGCCAGCGCCGCCACTGGTCCTTGATATCTGGCCGCTTCTCCGATGTAGTTGCCACTCATGGCATCGAACGCCAGCAAGCGCCGCCGGCCGTTATCTCCCACGTAAAGGACGTTCCCCACCACCGCCATGCCCATCGGCTGCTGAAGTTGACCGGCCCCGAACTGGGCTAGAGGATTGCCGTTCCGGTCCACGACCGCAATGGAGTGCGAAGCTCGATCGGCAATAAAAACGCGATCCTGCCCAGTGGCCACATCGCTTGGCTGAGTGAGCACCTTGGCCGCTGCGAGAGTCTTCCAAAACGATGCCTGCAGCTCGCCGAGCGCGTTGAATTGCTGGACGCTGCGATTGCCGTAATCGACGACGTAGACGTTTCCCGCATCGTCCTCGGCGAGCATCCAGGGCGTGGCGAACGGTTGCCAGATTTCGAGCGATTGGCCGGTGGCGGCGCGCACGGCGCGAATCTCACCCGCGCCGCTTTCGACGATGAACAACGCGCCGCGTTGTGGCTCCAGCAGCAATCCGCGCGGAGTCTTCAGTCCTCCCAGGCACGGCACTGAGGCAATCGCGCGATCGCAACCGTCGATTCTCAGAACGCGGTTCCCTTGCGGATCGGAGAAGTACACGCTACCGTCGCGGTCCACGGCGATTCCGGCCGGCCCATCCGGCGCAGGCAGGGCCGCGATCTCGGGCGCGGGAACGCCGTCCACCAGCGGCACAGCGCGGAGCCTCAGTTCGCCGCCGGGGCCGATTTCCAGGCCATCCAGGAAAGCGCCCTCCCATCGCCCTTCGCGGTTCAGCCACGTGAAATTTCTGCCGTTCTGGTTGGTCATCGGGACTCCATCAGGACTCCACGCCCATCCACACTACGGACCAGTTGTTGCCGGCCAATACCGCATTTCCTGCATCCGGGGTGGTGTCAAAGGCGGCCAGGAAGTCGGCGGGGTTGAAATCAAAAGGAAAGTTCAGCCCTTCCGGAAGTAGGAGCTGCAACGTGAAACCCTTCGCCGTGGCGTTGACGATGTT
>JBDTAT010000882.1:0-7369 GCA_039924505.1 Bryobacteraceae bacterium | reverse complement strand
CGAGATACCGATGAAATTCGGAAGGAAACGGCCGGCCTTTTTCAGACGCCGCGAATGCGGCGAGCGGCAGCGAGGAGAGGAACAATCGCCGCGTCCAGGCGCAGCCTGGCGGCTGAACTGCCCTCATAACTTCGATAGTAACATCCCGGTGTGCGGGCTGGCGCGATCTATCGAAACCAATCGCCGGCGCATCGTGTTACTCTCAGACAAGGACGAATCCCGCGCCCGTCCTGGAAAGAAATCCAATGAAACCCATGCATTTCTGTCTTCTCTATAGTCTTGCTTTGGCAACGGCGCTGCCGGTGGCGGCGCAGATTACCTTTAATCCGGTTCCAACGCGGGAAATCGGCCAGGCAAAGTTGAGCACGCCCGTGACCAGCTTCAGCCCCAATCTGGTGGAAGGCCGCGAGATGGAAGACCCGCAGGGCGTGGCCGTGGATGCTTCCGCGAATCCGCCCATCGTATATGTCGCAGACACATTAAATAGCCGCGTGCTGGCCTGGAGAAATGCGGGCGGCTTTACCAAGGGCGATTTCGCCGACTTGGTGATCGGGCAGCGCGATCAATACTCCACGCGTCCGGAAGGGCCCGGCACTCAGTTCTCCACTGGATTGAACCGGCCCACCGCAGTGGCCGTGGATAAGCTGGGCAACCTATACGTGGCGGACGCGGGCAATAACCGTATCCTCCGCTATCCGCAGCCGTTCGCGCAAGGCAGCGGCGGGATTCTGACCATCGATCTGGTCATCGGACAACAGGGAACGGGCGCTGGCGGAGCCCAAAATGAGGGCAACGGCACGGTTGCATCGGCGAAGACGATCTATCTTTCCGCCAACAATCTTTTCCGCACCGGCATGGCTTTCGACGCGCAAGGCAACCTGTATTTTTCCGACGCCGGGAACAATCGCGTGCTCCGCTTCCCAGTGGGCCAGTTGGCCCCAGGGACGATAGAGCCCACCGCGGATCTGGTGCTCGGCCAGTTCGATTTCGTCTCGAACTCCCCGATTCAGAACCAGGCGAACACGCCCATTCAGCAGCGCAAAGACGGCCTGGTGCAGCCTGCGGGGCTCGCGATCGACCAGAGCGGCCGTCTGTACGTTTGCGACGATATCAATCGTGTGTTGCAATACACGCCGCCGTTCACGAACGGCGCACCCGCCACCCGGATCTTGGGCGTGGCGCCCTCGCCCAAGCCGCCCGTGCAGGTGCAATCGCTAGCGCAACTGTTCCAATTGTTCGGCAATACGCTACTGGGGTCTTACAACAATAGTTTCGGCCTCGTCGCACCGCCGGAAAGCGTGTTCACGATTGGCGACGTCGTCTATGTCGTCGATACGCCGAACCATCGCATCGTCCGGTTCCCGTCGCCCGACAACGGAGGATGGCCCGCGGAAACGGCCACGAATTTTTCGCCGGTGGCAAACGGGGTTATCGGCCAGCCCGATCTAACGCAATTCAGCGTGAATAGCGGGCTGAAACAGCCCACGGCGAGCAGCCTTTCCTCCCCGGTGTCCGCCGTATTCGACGGAGCGGACCTGTTGGTGGCCGACTCGGGCAACAATCGCATTCTGGCATTTCCCCAGCAGGGCGCCGGCAACTTCACCTCCGCGACGCGGGTTCTCGGCCAGCTCGATTTTCCGTTCAACGCGCCGAATCTAATTGAGGGACGCGAGGTGGATTTCAGCGATTCGGGCCTGTCATTCGGCGCCGGCATGGTGGTCGACACCAACTCCGCCACGCCCCATCTTTATATCGCCGACCCCGGCAACAACCGGGTGCTCGGTTTCAACGATGTGCGCAAGGTGAAGCCGGGCGACAAAGCCGACATCGTCATCGGCCAGCAGGATCTATTCCGGGCGCTGGTGGATTCGCCGGCCGGCGATCCGCTGCAACTCACGGACTCCGGGTTTAATCATCCGTCGGGCGTTGCGGTGGATGGGAGCGGGAATCTATATGTTGCCGATAGCGGCAACGCGCGCGTGCTGCGTTTCCCAGCCCCGTTCAACTCCGGCCAGAACGCCGGGGAACATGCCACGCTGGTTCTGGGCCAAGCCGACTTCTTTACGAAGCTAACGGACGCCAGCGCGCGGAACATGCGCGCGCCCTACGGACTCGCTTTTACATTCAATGGCAGCCTATTGGTTTCCGATGTCGTCGATAATCGCGTGCTGTTCTTCGTGAAGCCGCAGGGCGGCGATTTCACGAATGGCCAAGCGGCGTTCACCGCGTTCGGCCAGCCGGACTTTACGACGATAACGCCGGGGAGCACGCCGAACCGCATGAACGCGCCGCACGGGATCGCCACCGACACCAACGATCGTCTGTTTGTGTGCGACACCGGCAACAACCGCGTACTGGTCTACACGCGCGTCACTACCGCGGGCGTCGATCCGTCTCCCACCCCACAGCGCCTTCCGGGCTTCAGCCAACCATTGGGTATCACCATCGCCCAGGACACGGGCGACATCTGGGTAGCCGATACCGGCGACAACGTGGTGAATCGCTTCCCGCTGTTCGACAACCTGGTGATCAGCAACGCGCCCACGGCGACTTTCTCCGTGCAGAATCCTCTGGCGGTGACGCTGGATGCCTTCGATAACGTGCTGGTAGCGGAGGCCACCAACCGCGTTTCGCTTTACTTCCCCAGCCTGGCGGCGGTCAACGCAGCCAGTTATTTCAACTTGGGTCTTACGCCCGGGATGCTCGCCACGTTGGCCCCATTGGGGGGCGCGTTCGGAACCCAGACAGCCAACTTCAATAGCCTGCCGAACCCGCTTCCGATACCCACCGCGCTGGGCGATATCCAGATACTGGTGAATGGAACTCCCGCGCCGCTGTTGTATGTATCTCCCAATCAAATTAACTTCCAGGTGCCCATGGCGACGCCGGCTCCGGGTCAGGCGGACATTCAGGTGATGAGCCAGTCCACCGGCCAGATTTACGGCGATAGTCCGATTCAGATGAACACATCCGCGCCGGCGTTTTTCACGGTGAACGGCCAGGGCACCGGGCAGATCGCCGCGATCAACCAGGACAATACACTCAACTCGGCGTCGAATCCCGCGCCGCGCGGCTCCGTGATCGCGCTCTACGGCACGGGGCAAGGATTTCTGAGCGGTGCGCCGGCCGACGGTAATCCGGCCGACGGAGCGGTACCGGATGGAGTGCCGATCCAGGTGATTATTAATGGACCCGGCTTCGTCGATCCGTCCAATATTCAGTATTTCGGCTTGGCACCGGGCTTTGTGGGCGTATGGCAGCTCAACGTCACCATCCCGGCCAACGTCCCGCCGGGCAACCAGATTCTGGTTGCGATCACGGTGAACGATAACCCGAGCAACGCCGGCCCTAACAATACTCGTTTGGTGACCACGATTGCGGTGAAGCAATAGGCAGGAATTTCGGACACAGGCTTATATCAGCGGGAGTGACGGGCGGCCTGTGTTTTCGGCGGGCCGCCGCGAGATTCGGTGGATTTCGGCAACCGCTTGCTTGCGCGCGCGGCTCGGAATGGGTTTCCGGGTGGCTCGGAAATGCAAGTTCCCGGCGGGCCGGAATGGGGTTTCCGCGGCCGGTTCGCTGCATTCACGATACACTGGAGACAGGTGCCGTTTCTCCAAAATCAGTTTGAGCGGAACTTTCTAACCACGTCGGTGGACTACGTGTTTAATTGGGCGCGGAAGTCGGCGTTGTGGCCGCTTTCGTTTGGCTTGGCGTGCTGCGCGGTGGAAATGATTGCGTCCACCACGTCGCGGTTTGACATTGCGCGCTTTGGGGCCGAAGTGTTCCGGCCCAGCCCGCGGCAAGCGGACCTGATGATTGTGGCCGGCACTGTGACGCTGAAAATGGCGCCGGTGTTGCGGCGTCTGTACGATCAAATGCCCGATCCGAAATGGGTGATCTCGATGGGCGCCTGCTCCAGCGTGGGAGGTCCTTTCAACACGTATTCGGTGCTACAGGGAGTGGACAAAATCGTCCCGGTGGACGTTTACGTTATCGGCTGCCCGCCGCGGCCGGAGAATCTGTTTTACGCGCTGATGAAGCTGCAGGACAAGATCGATCGCATGACGACGCTGACGCGGCGGCCGACGGAGGTGCGCCTGGAAGAGGCCATGCTCGCGGACTTCAAGCGGCAGGTCATGATCGCTCAGGTTCAGGAACCGGAAACGCTGGTGGAATTTCCCGCCCGTGTTTGACCGCGATTCGCAGAACGTCTATCGCGCGGAGTCACTCAAGCGTCTGGACTGGCTGGAACACGGGTTCGGCACGATTAGGGCTGAACCCGCGCAATACGGAGCGCTGCGCGCCCTTTGCGCTTCGTCCTGGCCACCCGAGCCGTTAGTTACGGTACGCCAAATTCACTCGAATCGCGTAATCGTTGCCGCCGCCGCCCGCGAAATTCCGGACCAGGAGGGCGACGCGCTGATTACCGATTATCCAGGAGTATGGATCGGAGTACGGACGGCCGACTGCCTGCCGATTTTGATCGCCGATTCAAGACGCCGGGCGGTAGCGGCGGTTCACGCGGGCTGGCGAGGCACGGTGCAGGAGATCGGCCTGGCCGCGCTGGCGGCTCTACGGGACAAATTTGGCAGCCGGCCGGAGGATTTGGTTGTAGCCATCGGACCCGGCATTGGGGCTTGCTGCTACGAAGTAGGGGTGGATGTTGCCGGTCAATTTCAGAAATACTTTCCCGAACGTGCCGATTTGAACGGGAGCGCAAAAATCGACTTGACGGTGGCGAACGTTCGACAGTTTGTCAGCGCCGGGGTTCCGGGGGAGCAGATCTCGGTGTGCGGGTTATGTACGCAATGCGCCGTGGGGGAACTTCACTCCTACCGGCGTGATGGCGCGAGGGCCGGGCGGATGACTGCGGCGATCTCGGTGCGGCCCGGTTGACGGGTCTAGAGATACGAAGAGCGGCGCGATCCGGTTTCTGTCGAAATCCGCTGCCCACGCCGCTCTGTTTGCTCGGGATTCGAGGACGGCGAGGGTTACGCCGCGGCGTTAACCAACAGGTCGTCGAACGATTCGTTGCCCTGCTCCTGATTGCGGTCGGCCTGTTCCTGGCACTGGATGCAATAGGACGTCCATGGCACGGCTGCCAAGCGCTTGGGGCTGATATCTTCTTCGCAGTGTAGACAGACTCCGAACTTTCCCTCTTTGGCGCGCCGCAGAGCGATGCGCACGTTGCGAAGCAAGTTCGACTCGCGATCCAGATTTCGGATAGCCAGTTCGCGTTCGGTGGCGTGCTGCACTTCATCGAGCGCGTCGGGACTCTTTTCAATTGCGATGCCGTCGCGATTTCGTAGCACTTGCGCCAACTCTGCCTGTTTCGCTTCCAGGATAGCTTTGAATTTGTTCAGTTCGGTTTTCGTCATGACTGCTTCTCCTTGCTTCTTAATACCCTTTCACTCTCTTCGTTCGTTTCTTTCCTTCCATTAACACCGATTAGACGCCGGTGTCTCAAAAAAGGTTCAATTTCAATTCAACTCTTCCGGGCTATTCGTCATCGCCCAGTGGGGTAATGGCGAACTAGGCAGCGGGACACCGGGACCCGACACCGCCGCAAACGTCTGGCTCACGACCGCAGAAATCAGGTTAGCTGGCGGAATCGCCAAGGGCGGGGAGCATCGAATTCCCGTTCCTGAAATCATACCACATCTCCTAAGCAATTCAACTGCCAAATCGCAACACCGCCGTGAGGGTTCAAAAACAGGTCTTGAACCGCTCCCTCCCGTGCCCAGAGGGTGCCCAGGCTCGGAGGCCCATTCTGAGCCGCGCGCGCAAGCAAGCGGTTGCGGCCATCAAACTAATATCCGCCCGAGTACTTGAGTAGGTATCGGCCGGGGAATTCAAAAACATTACGATACGGCTATCGGCGCCGGGTGCGTCTGTCCTGGAAGACGCGCGCCTCCAGGGTTGCGCCGCACCGTCTGCGCGCTGGAGTTCGTGCGACGACGACGTCGCGTTCCGAGCACCGTGAGGTTTCACTTGGATACCATATACTGTGTAGACAGGACGGAAAAATTCTCTCGGCAGATTGCTTCCTTTTGCCTTCGTGACCTTGCCCCCGATTCCCAATTTGAACGCGGCGCGCTTCGGGTACCGGATGGCGGCTCTGGGCGCTTGTCTCTTCAGAAACTCGCGCACATCGGAACGCGGCGGCAGCGTGTTTCGGATCTCTAGAGAGGACGCCGCCGCGTCCTGTGTGCTCTTCAGAAACTCGCGCAAAACGGAGTGCGGCGCGAAATGGTTTCTACTCCGGACAATGGTGCGCGCCGCCCCCTTTGCGCTCTTCTTTATCGCAGTCGGCATCGTCTTTATTCCTTACGCGGGAATTCAGAACGACGAGGCTCTTTTTGCCAATCCGATGTACTCGCCGCGGAACGCCCTGTTCTGGCTGTCCATCTTTCACCATCTCGTTCCGGTGATGCAGCTCAGCTATGTGGGGGCGCTGAAAACGTGGATTTACCGGCCCATTTTTGCCGTCTGGGCGCCTTCGGCGTTCTCGTTCCGGCTGCCGGTTCTGGTGGCCGGGGCCGGGGCCATCTGGTGCTTTTACTGGGTCTTGGAAGCCACCCTCGGCGCGGGAACGGCGGTAGCGGGCGCACTTCTATTAGCGACCGACAGCATGTACCTGCTGACCACCTGCTTTGACTGGGGGCCAGTGGCGCTGCAACATCTTTTGTTGCTGGCGGGACTGGCGCTGGTGGTGCGGTTCCACCGCCTCGGTGGCCGCTGGCAGCCACTCGCCGGGGCATTTTTCTGCTTCGGGCTGGCGATGTGGGACAAGGCGCTGTTTTCCTGGATTCTGGGTGGCTTGGTGGTGGCGGCGGCGGTGATTTTTCCACGCGAATTGTGGCGCGCCGCCACCCGCCGGAATTTGGCCGTGGCCGTACTGGCCTTCCTGGCGGGAGCGGCGCCATTCGTGGCTTATAACATCCAAAGGCCGATGGCCACGTTCCGCGGGAACGCTTCATTTTCCACCCAGGCTTTCGCGAATAAGGTCGAAGTGATGCGGACCACGCTGAACGGATCGGCAATGTTTGGCTACCTGGTGTATGAGGAGTGGATCGACCAGTCCAAACCACCGGTTACGCTAATGGAACGTGCGTCGATCCGGGTGCGCGACTTCGCCGGAGCGCGGCGGACGAACTACCTGACGGCTGCGCTGGCAATCGCGATGCTGCTGGCGCCGCTGTGGTGGAGGAACGCGCCGGTGCGGCGGGCGATCCTGTTCTCCGTCATTTTCCTGATCGCCGCCTGGACCCAGATGCTTTTTATCCGCCACGCCGGGACCGGCTCGCACCATGTCGTGCTGCTTTGGCCGTTCCCGCACCTGATCGTGGCCGCGGCGTTTGTCGCG
>JBDTAT010000881.1:0-6132 GCA_039924505.1 Bryobacteraceae bacterium | reverse complement strand
GGAGCTTAACACCCGCATTCTTCCGCGCGGCGTTCAGATCGTGCCGCATCTCGACCGCAGCGACTTGCTCCATTACACGTTGCACACGGTTCTGCACAATCTCACCGAGGGCATCATCCTGGTGGCGTTGATTCTGTTCATGTTCCTCGGAAACCTCCGGGGCGCGCTCATCGTCGCGCTCACCATTCCGTTTTCACTCCTGTTCGCATCCATTTGCCTCGATCTGAACAAAATTCCGGCAAACCTCCTCTCGCTGGGCGCGCTCGATTTTGGAATGGTCGTGGAAGGCGCGGTGGTGATGGTGGAGAACATCATTCGTTACCTCTCTCACCGCAACCACCAAAACGGGTCTCCCATTGAGACCATCCGGAACGCCGCGCATGAAGTGCAGCGGCCTGTGTTTTACTCCATCGGAATCATCATCACGGCGTACATTCCCATCTTCACGCTGCAGCGCGTCGAGGGCCGGCTCTTCAAGCCCATGGCCTGGACGGTGTGTTTCGCATTGCTGGGCGCGCTTTTGTTCGCGATGCTCATCGCGCCCGTGCTCTGCAGTTTTCTTCTTGGAAAAGATGTTCGCGAATGGCGCAATCCGATGATGACGGCCATCAGCAGCGGCTATGAGTGGTTGCTGCGCCGCGCCATCCGGTTTCGCTGGATCACCGTCGCCATCGCCGCCGCTGCATTCGGGGCTTCCGCTTGGCTGATGGGCAGCGGCATCATCGGTTCGGAGTTCCTCCCGCATCTGGATGAAGGCGCCATCTGGGCCAGAGCCACACTCGCGCCCAGCACCGGCCCGGATTCCGGAATCCAGGTGATGGACCGCGCAAGGTTGATTATGGCGTCCTTCCCGGAAGTCACCCAGGTGGTTTCGCAGGTCGGCCGCCCCGACGACGGAACCGACACCACCGGCTTCTTCAACACCGAATACTTCATCGATCTGAAGCCCAAAAATCAGTGGCGTCCCGTCTTCGGTCAAAACAAGGAAGAATTGATTTCCGCGATGGACCGGGAATTGGAGAAAATTCCGGGCGCCCTCTGGAACTTCTCCCAACCGATCGCGGACAACATGGAAGAAGCCGTCAGCGGTGTCAAAGGCCAGCTTGCAATCAAGATCTACGGCTACGATCTGAAGACTCTGGAGGAAAAGGGCGGCGAAATCGTCAACATCATGCGGCCCATCCGGGGTATCGCCGATCTCGGACTGTTCCGCGTCATCGGGCAGCCGAATCTCCAGTTCACCGTCAATCGCAAAACCGCCGCGCGATATGGACTCAATGTTTCGGATGTGCAGGATGCGATTGAGACTGCCGTGGGAGGGAAAGCTGTAAGCCAGGTTCTGCAAGGCGACCAGCGTTACGATCTCGTGGTTCGTTACGCCGCTCCGTACCGCACCACGCGGGAGACCATCGAGAATATCCGCATCCTCGCGCCGTCCGGCGAACGCGTCTCCCTCGCGCAACTCTGCGACGTCCGCGTGCTTGACGGAGCGTCGGAAATCTACCGCGAAAGCAATTCGCGGTATGTCGCCATCAAGTTCAGCGTGGTGGGGCGCGATCTCGGCAGTGCGGTGGATGAGGCCATTGCAAAGGTCGACAGACATCTCAAGCTGCCAACGGGATACAAGCTTACCTGGGCCGGCGAGTATGAAAGCGCAAAACGGTCGCAAAAACGATTGATGATCGTTGTTCCGATTACGCTGCTCGTCATCTGTCTGATCCTCTACACCATGTTCAGTTCCGTCAAATGGGTGCTGCTGATCATCGCCAACGTGGCCATGGCGCCCATCGGGGGCTTGCTGGCGCTGCTGATTACGGGCACCCACATCAGTGTCTCCTCCGGCGTCGGTTTTCTGGCGCTGTTTGGCGTTTCGGTTCAGACCGGCGTCATCATGCTCGAATATATTAATCAGTTGCGCGCCCGCGGAGAAACCATCCTCGACGCCGCCATCCATGGCGCGGTGCTCCGGTTGCGTCCCATCATGATGACCATGCTGGTGGCGAGTATAGGCCTGCTGCCCGCCGCCACCTCGCGCGGAATCGGCTCGGATTCCCAGCGCCCGTTCGCCATCGTAATTGTCGGCGGCCTGGTAGCCGCCCTCATCCTCGGCGTTTTCCTGCTGCCAACCCTATACGTGTGGTGCGCCAGCGATCGGGACGTATTATCGATGCACGAAGCCGAAATTCGCGACAACGACTGAGCAGGTCTTCGACCGCTAGATTCTGCGCATAACGAGCAACCCCTTGCGGCCTTCCGGCGGGCCTCCCGAGCCTGGGCGCCCTCTGGGCGCGCGAGGGAGCGGTTGCCGATCGAAAGAATACATCTCGCGGTTTACGACCCAGACAACCTTTCGTGGACAATGACAACTAACCCGTTTACACTTTAAGAATGCTAGCCGGCTTCCGGCACAAAGGACTGGAAGAGCTGTACGTCACCGGCAACACTCGCCGGATCGGTGCGGCGTATATCGGGAAGTGCGTGCGCGTCCTGCAATTATTGGACGTAGCCGGACAGCCCGGGGAAATGAACATCGCGGGGTTTCGCTTCCGCGGTTTGCAAGGCAAACCAAAACGCTGGTCCGTGCGCTTGACAGCGAATTACCGGATCAGTTCCGGCTGGTCGGGCGAAAATACCGCGAATATCGATTTAGAGGACTACCATTAGGGAGGTTGCAATGGAGAAACATAACGCATTGCCGCCCGTCCATCCCGGCGGGATCATCAAGGAGGACATTCTGCCTTCCGTCGGCCTGTCCGTTACAGCCGCCGCTAAAGCCCTTGGAGTCTCCCGTCAGATGCTTCACGGCATTTTGGCGGAGCGCAAGCCGCTTTCAGCAGTCATGTGCCTGAGAATCTCGCGTCTGTTTGGCGGCACGCCGGACGTATGGATGCGATTGCAGGCAGCCTATGACCTCAAGAAAGCCGCGCAAAACAAAAAAGTAATGGCGCGTATCGCCCGAATCATTCCTGTGAAGGTGGCCCGCGAACTTCGGGTCTGAAGCAGTTGGGGCTTACTCGCGCCGTCGTCCCAGAGAACTCTCAGGATCACACTCGTCTGCCCGGAATCGTGGCGCAGCGTCGTGGCCGGTAACCCGCCAAGGCTATCGTTTTGAGTAATGCGCCAGCGTTCGACCGCAGCGTGACGCGCCAACGAAGCGCCTTGTGAGACGCAACAAATGATGGAACCGTCGGCGAAGGCTCTTCGTATCCCTTGATGAGCGTGATAGGGATCGATAGACTACACATAGGCCACCTAATCTTATGTCCAAGACTGACCTCGTGCCCGGAACATTGATTCTCCTCGTGCTGCGCGTACTGCAGTCCGGCCCGCTGCACGGCTATGCCATCGCCCAGCGTATCAGCCGGCTCTCGAGCGATGTGTTGCGCGTGGAGGAAGGGTCGCTCTACCCCGCTCTGCAGAAGATGCTGATGGCGAATCCAACGCAGTCAGGCGGGTGCCCAGCAAAGTTCCGATGAGTGCATCGAGCCGCTGAAACTCTTCGGTCAATCCGAGGGGCCCAGCGATCTCCCGCGCCTCATCGCGCAGACGCTTGACAGCGGATTCGCCGCTGTGGCGAAGCATTTCGTCGAGACGCTCCTCCATTTCGCGTTTCGGAATGGTCCGGGCAACGCCATCCCGGGCGCGCGATGAGCGCATGTTCTCCAGAAACGCGCGGGCCGTCGAGGCCAGGCGTAAGCTCCCGATGAAATGCCGGTCGCTGTCCAATGGGGGCGGCCCTTTGCGAGACCGCAACACCACTCCAGGCAAGACGATATCGCGCTTATGATCGGAAATCAGAAAAACGGAGCCATCGGCCGCTGGACGATTTTCGAGCGCAGTGCGGTCGGCGATCAACGCCCCTGGCAAGTAGGAGGAAACAAGCGGCCAGAGATTCCGCTTGACGATATCTTCCGGTGAATTCGTGAGATTTCGGGTATAGAGTTGCGATCCAAGCTTGCGGAGCGTTCCACGCTTCAGTTCGCGCGAAACAGTCGGGGCGAGGTCCGCGTTTGAAACAAAGACCTCGGGCAGACTTGAGAAATCGGGCATTAGCGGCGCTTCGACTCCATCGTACCGGAGTTTTTGGGAGATAAGCTGCCCGGCACGGCATTTTTTGGGACTTAAGACCGCCCAGCATTAGCGTATTGCGGGCAAAAAATGGTCTTGACAAAGGGGTCCACTTTAGTTTCAACTCATGGGGGGGTCAAACAATGCCAAGTTTTCGCATTCGCACGGCGCTTATTGCGGAGATGCTCGGTTTTTGTCTGTTAGCTGGTTTGGCGAACGCGCAAAACGTTTCGTCCACCATCAACGGACTTGTAGTCGACAATACGGGCGCGGTGGTTCCCACAGCTCACGTTACGATAACGAACCAGGGTACGGGCGTCAAAATTGAGACGGTAACAAATAGCCAGGGCGAATTCTCGATGACGGGCCTTCCAAGCGGTACGTACGAGGTTAGCGTTGTCAAAGAGGGATTCGACAGATTCACGGAACGAGATATTTTCGTTGGGCCTACCGTTGTCCGTTCAGTAAACGCCTCGCTGACCGTCGGCTCGATAACGACGGCCGTAACCGTAGAAGCATCGGCCGCTCAGGTTCAAACCACCACGTCGACGGTTTCGAACTACGTGGCTCAACAGCAGATACAGGAGTTGCCGCTCAACGGCAGAAACTACCAGAGCCTTTCAGCGTTGATGCCGGGGGTTTTAAACATGAACGTGGGGCAAAGCTCAGCCCAAGGCACAGGGGGGTTCGGCACCAGCAATTTGATGTCTATCAATGGCATGGGAACAAGCGGGACACTCTATGAGTTGGATGGTGTCTGGAATATGAACACCGGGAACATGACCCAGACCACGATTACGCCGAACCCGGATTCCATCCAAGAGGTAAGAACGCTTCAAAACAACATTGGCCCCAAATACACGCTGATGGGCGCTTCCATCGTTCTTGTCCAGACTCGAAGCGGCTCCTCGGAATTTCACGGCGCTCTCTGGGAATATCTGCGCAACGACGACTTCGATGCCCGAAACTTCTTCAGCCCCAGGGTGCTGCCATTGAAGCAGAACATCTTCGGCGGCACGCTCGGCGGTCCGTTTTTCATTCCGAAGTTGTACGGCAAGGGCAAGAGCAAGACGTTCTTTTTCTTCAGCTATTCAGGGGTAAATAAGCATATCGCCAGCACCGTCTTCGGCGCTACGCCCACTCAAGATATGAGGAACGGCATCTTCAACACCAAGATCGTCGATCCCGTCAGCGGACAGCCGTTCCCGCAAAACTCCGCCGGCCAGTATGTCATTCCGACGAACCGGTTAAACCAGAACTCACTGACGTATCTGAACGCCATGGCTCTGCTTCCGAATTACAATAGTGGAGGCTTCAACAACTACCTCAATGCGAATCCCGAAATCCTGACCCAACATGACATCCAGATCAAGGGTGACCACAGTATCGGGGAGAAGTTTCACCTGATGGGCGAGTACTTCGACTTGCGCCAGGACGACAATCTGCCGAACCAGACTTTTCTTCCCAACCCATTTACGAATCAAACGCAAACGTACTTTACGCGCAGTAAACTCGCGGAGGCTCAGGCCACATGGATCATTTCGCCACAGATGGTCAACCAGATCTCGGCCGGTGTCAATGCTTACACTGTGTCGCTCGCCCTGGATGGCCTCGTGTACAAGAACCAGGTTCCGAACTTCCAATCGGCGCTGCCGTACAGTGGCTTCCTGTCGGACCGGTTACCGCGTGTCGATTTTTCCGGCGGCTGGTCCAGCCTCGGCGTCGTCCAGTCGTTGCCGCTGACGCACGCCTCTGACTTGGAGGACACTCTGACGGATGACTGGAGCTGGGTGAAGGGGAAACACACCATCGAAGCCGGTATGAACATTGTCTTCAGCACCAAGCGGCAGAACATCTTTTCGCAGAGCAACGGCGCCTGGCTGTTCAGCGGCAAGTTTACCGGCGACCCGATCGCGGATTACCTGCTGGGCATGTCGGCAAGCTTCAACCAGACAAACGGTGAACGCCGCCCGTATATCCACGGTGCGATGATGACGCCCTATTTTCAGGATACCTTCAGGGTAACGAAAGGGCTGACGTTAAACTACGGCTTGCGTATCATGT
>JBDTAT010000880.1:0-14210 GCA_039924505.1 Bryobacteraceae bacterium | reverse complement strand
TTTCAAACCCCGATGCCTGGGCAATTTTCGGCACAAATACAGCGGGAATTCTTCCCACCGGTACGCCAGTGGAATTCGGCGCATTCCAGGGCGCTACTCCGAATTTCACCGTGAGCACCAAATATTTGGACATCACGGAGACAACGTCCGGACGAACGCCGAACGTGTTGCTGAATTCGTTGAACGTTACGAGCAGCACGCCTGAGCCGGCGACCTTCGGCTTGATCGGTGCTGCGCTTGCCGGACTAGGACTTCTGCGGCGGAAGAAAGTAGCGCGCGGATAAGGCAAAAATAGACGGGACCGTGCGCTTACGGACCGCTCCGTTACGGTCGCGGCTCAGAAAGTCGCGTTCGGTTGGGCGTGCCTGGCAAACTGGTAGTTTCTCTCCTTGCTCCCGGGTGCAACGTGAAAGCGCGTTGCATCCGGGAGTTTTCTTGTATCTAGAAGGTGAATTTCAGCATCATCTCCATGTTGCGGGGGCTATTGCGCTGGTTTGTGATTTTGCCGAGGTTGGGATTCAATTGGTAGCCGGGGACGGTGGTATCGACTACCGAGACGAAGGCCGGCAGATCGAACTGGACGCGGTTCATCAGGTTATACATTTCGGCGCGGAATTGCAGGTGAGGGCGCTCGCCAAACAGGCGGACGTCTTTGATGAGGGCGAAGTCCCAATTATTTTGGCCGGCCGCCCAGAATGTATTGCGGCCGAGGTTGCCGACAATGCCCGAACCGGGATACCACGGCCACTGTTTGGCGGCGGCTTGGGCGGCAGTGGGGGAGAAAGCGGCCAGCGGCAGGACTTCCTGAGCGAATTGGACCCCAGTGGCGGGATCGATGCGCGCGTTTGAAACGGAGCGTCCGAGGATACTCGGATCGCCGATGAAAGGACGGTCGCCGCCGATGCCGTCGCCGTTCAGATCGTAGCCGAGCAAAACCGTAAATGGATTGCCGGAGGCGAACGTAGTGTTGCCTGAAACCTGCCAGCCGCCGAGCACGCGTCCGGGAATCCCTTTCTGGCCGCGGTAGAGCGGAATATCGTAAACATAGCTGAGCACAAGCCGCTGCGGCTGGGCGAGGCGGCTGAGGCCGCGCAAGCTGGCCATCCCTTGCGTCTGGCTGATGGCGGCGTTGGTGTCGCCGGTCCCGACGTTGGTGGCTTCCGAGCCGGTGTCGATATTTTTCGACCAGGTGTAGTTGGCCTGCAGGTTCAGACCCTTGAACGCTTTCTGCGTGTAGGCAAGCTGCAGGGCGTTGTAATAGGACCAGGCGGCATTGCTGACGATTAGAAATGCGGAGTAATTCCCGTCCGTGCGGCGGGCGTTGGTGCGCCCCTGGGTGAGGGAGATCTGACCGGGCGGCGGATTGGAATCGAACAAATTCGGATCGATTTGATTGAAGGGCACGCCGGTGAAAACGCCTTGCGCGGCGCCGCCGTAGTTGGACGGTTGGGAAGACACAACAGGGAATTGCGCGCGGTTGCCCCAGTTATAGAACAGCAGCCCGATGCCGCGGTTGCCGACGTAGGACGCGTCGAACGACGCATTCCAGGGGAGCTGGCGTTCGAGGGTGAGATTCCACTGCTCCGTATACGGCATGTGGAGATTGGGGTCGGAGTAGGTGAGGCTGACTTGCGAGCGCGGCGGGCCGGGGGCGAAGACATAGCCGCTGCCGGGGTCCGCCACCTCTTCGTTTGGATTACTGAAGTTGAGTGTGGCGGCGTTGGGCGGATTGAAGCGGGAGCTGGCGCCGATCTGGCTGTAGACGGCTTCGAAGATGCGGCCGTGGAAGATACCGAAGCCTCCGCGAACGACGCTGTTTCCGGCGCCGCCGGTGAGGGCGTGCAGGAAGCCGCTGGAGAAATCCGGCGAGTAGGCGAAGCCGAAGCGCGGGTCGATGTAGGCGGTGCTCTTGTAATCGGCCGGAATAAGGTTGTTGACCTCGGAGGGCGCGCCAACCCGCTCGACGCGGAAGCCGAGATTCAGCGTGAGGCCGCGAGTGAGGCGGACGTCATCCTGGCCGTAGAAGTTCATCTCGGTGATGCGCTCGCCGATGTAGTCGGGTCCGAAACCTTGCGTGAAGCTCTGGACGATGCCCTGCTGGAAATTCTGAAACGCATTGAGGCCGTTGGCCGAGCTGAAGGTCCAGAAACCGCGGTTGTAATTCTCTTCCAGGTCGTTTAACTGCGTGCGGCGGATATCGGTTCCGAACTTCAGCGTATTCTTGCTGCCGAGTTGCGTGGAGAGATTGTAGACGTACTGAAAGTCGTTCTGGACGCGGAGGGTGGGATAGGAACTGGCGTTGCCCAGGATGTTGCTGAAGCCGGCCAGGCTCCAGCGCATGATGGGCGGCGTGTCGGAGGGATCGAGGAAGCTGATATCGATATGGCGGCGGCCGAAGCCGGCGCGAAATTCGCCCGTGGTGCTGGGAGAAAAGATGTGGGTCCAGGTGAGGCCGACGTTCTGGAAATTGTGATTGCTGAGAACGTTTTCGCCTTTTACCGGTTCCTGCAGGAGACCGTTGTAGTAGGTGCTGTATTGATAGCGGACGTACATAAAGTCGTTGTCGGACTGGCGGTAATCGACGCGGCCGGAATAGTCGTCGGTGTGAAGAGCGCGGGGCTCGGGGCCTTGCCAGGCGTAGGGGCTGATGGCGGGATCGTTGGGCGTGAGATTGGCAGGGAAGCGGGCGGCGATATTTTTGATGAAGGCCGCGTCGGCCGCGGCGTTGGGGAGCGAAGGATTCACGTCGGGCGTGAGGTACTGGGTGGGCAGCAAATAGGTGGTGACGAGCGTCGAGCCGGGGGCAAAGTAATGCTCGTAGGAGCCGAAGTAGAAGAGCTTGTCTTTCTTGAGGGCGCCGCCGAGAGTGCCGCCGAGCCGGTCGGTTTTGCCGGAGGCCTTCCGGACATTCGGCACGGAGTTGCCCGCGCTGGTGAGGTGGGAGCCGGCCGCGTTGCTGAAATAACTGCGCGCGTCGAGCGCCGTGTTGGTGTAGAACCAGTAGCCATCGCCGTGGGTCTGGTTGGTTCCCGACTTGGTGGAGACCAGGACGACGGCGCCGTAGCCGCGTCCGAATTCAGCGGCGAAATTATTCGTGACGATCTGCAGTTCCTTAATAGTTTCGACCTTGACCTGCTGGCGGTTTTGATTTTCCGAGTAATCGTCGTTGGCGATGCCATCGGTCATGAACGATGTGCCGCGCGTGCCGGTGCCGTTGAACGAGACGGTGCTGCCGCTGGAGAGCGTGTAATTATTCTGGCCGTTGGTGGGGTTGGATTGGAAACCGGGGAAGATGGCGGCGAGGTTGCGGAAGTCGCGGCCGGCGACGGGCAATTCGGAAACCATGGTGTCGTCGATGGAGCGGCGGATCTGGCCGGTGGTGACGTCGATCAACTGGGCGGCTTCGTTGACGGTGACGGATTCCTGGACGGAGGAAACCTGAAGGGAGAGATTCAGCGTGGTGGTTTTGTTGAGCGAGACCACGTTGCCTTTGGCCACAAGGGTGGCGAAGCCCGGCATGGAGACGGTGAGGTCGTAGGTGTCGATGGGAAGGAACGGCATCTCGAAATAGCCGGACGCATTGGTTTCGGAGGTGCGGTCGATTCCGAGGGCGGCGCTATGGGCGGCGATGTGGACGCCAGGGATGACGGCGCCACCCGGGTCGGTAACGCGGCCGTCCAGATTGCCGGTGACGGTTTGCGAAAAGGCGGGCACGGGGGCGAGCAAGAAGTAGCAGACCAGCGAGAGGCGTTTCATGGGGGTCTCCAATCCGCGATTCCAGACCACGAACGTATTTGAGACAGTATAATCCAACCGGGCGGGAACGGCGCGCGAATGCTATTTTGATCCCGGCGGTTCCGTGAACGCGCCGACAGCGGTGCAGGGCACCCAGGTCTCCGACCGCGTGATTTGGTGCTTGTCCGGACCGCTCCGTAGAAGACGCGGTCCAAATTATCAATTTCACGCGACGGGCCTGCCGCGTCTTCATCACTTTTGGTGGCCCGCAGGGCCATGGGGCACTCCCTTTGGTCGCGGCTGGGTAACATCGCCAAAGGCCCAGTGGTATGTTGGCAGGATGCAATTTCCCGATACCGCCGGAAGACGCACTCCGCCGTGGCTGATCGGAATGGGTTCCCTGACGTTCGGCTTGGCCGCGGGATTCGCCGTCACAGCTCTTCCATTTCTGCTGGCCAAGGCCGGCATCGGCGTTGGCCGCATTGCTGGTATCAGCGCCGTCGCGTTATCACCCACATTTTGGGCTTTCCTGGTGACACCCATCGTGGATGTCGGGTTCACTCGGCGAACCTATGCCTTTGTGCTCGCGTGCGGCGCCGCCCTCAGCCTGACAGCGGCGCTATGGTTATTTTCACCGGAGCGCCTGCCGCTGTTCACCGCACTGTTACTGCTCGCCGAACTGGGTGTCGTTCTGCAAGCCAGCGCCGTTGGCGGCTGGGTATCCGAATTCGTCGCCAATGAACAACGCGGCAAGGTCGGGGGCTGGACCAATGTGGCCAATCTGGGCGGCGGCGCGCTGGGCGCGATGGCAATGATGGGGCTGGCATCCTGGTGCTCATTCCGGGCGTTGGGGCTCATTATCGGCTTCGGAATTTTGGCCTCGTCACTGGTTTTGTTGGGATTTCCGGCGCCAGTGCTCCCGGTCCTCGGCCTGGGTCGGGTGTTCGGCGGCACATTTCGTAGCGTTGTAAAAACATCGAGGCAACCCGAGGTCCTGACAGGCTTCTTGATCTTCCTCGCGCCAGCCGCCTGCGTTGCGGCCATCAATCTGTTCGCGGCGTTGGGCGCCGACTTTCGCGCTGCTCCGCGGCAGGTGGTCTGGGTCACCGGCGCGGGAGCGGCAATCACGTGTTCCCTGGGGGCGCTCCTGGGCGGATATATGGCCGACAGAGTAGATCGGGGAGTGCTGTATATGACCGGGGGGATCCTCGGCGGCGCAGTGGCTCTGGCGCTGGCATTCTCACCTCACAGAGCGTCTGTGTTCATCGCCGGAGTCCTGATTTACAACGGCGTGGCGGGCTTGTGCTACGCGGCATTTTCAGCGCTGGGCCTCCAGTTGGTGGGAACGCGCAATCCCACGGCGGCCACCCAGTTGGCACTGTTTGCGGCTGCGTCCAACAGCGCGGTCGTCTACATGACGTGGGCCGACGGGCAAGGCTACGGGATGTTCGGCATCCGCGGGTTGTTCCTCACGGACGGCGTTGCAGCCATCGGCGCGGCGATACCGCTGCTCATCTTTCTTCGGTGGCGCGCCCGGCTCCGTCCGAATGTGACGGTGCAGGAAAGCCTGGCCGACGCCGAGGCGTGAAGTTCGGCGCCGGCTCTGAGAAAGCCCGTGGAAGAAACGACGAGGGCTATTTCGGCTCCGGCTGAAACGCGGGCAATGCGTCTTCCCACTGGTTGTCGGTCAACTGCCGGACTCCGCTGCCATCGGGATGCATCAGCCCGCGAAAGCGCCTCAGCACCTTCCGCAAACTGCGTGTCTGGTTTCCGCTGCCACTCAGTACCCTTGCCGGGTCCTGTAGCTTGGCTTCTTGTATAAACCTAAAATCCGGCAGTTGCGCGCCGTAGAAAGGGCCCCCCGCCTGTATCCGCAACTGCTTGCGGAAACAGCGGTTGTCACCCAGAAGGTGATCTGCGGAGCAGTTGAAATTTGTTGGCGGCAAACGCCGAACAGGATCGCGTGCGGCCAGAACTGCCGGATTTAGGATAAAACAACCCGAGACGCCTTTTGCCTGCGCGGCGATGGAAAGAACCGCTTCTGACGCTCGCTCATTCGGGCCGTATCCGACGCGTGATCCCCGGGTCGAATTTGTCGATGAACCCGTTCAGCCGGATTTCTGGCGACTCGCCGGTTGACCTTTCGCCGAATTCGATTGATAACTCCGGGGTAGCCGCCGTGGGCGGTCTATCCACCCCACTTATCCGGCTTCAATGCATTCGAGGGTTCGATGCCAGGCGATCATCCCCATTGCATTCATCACAGATCGTATATACGATTGTATTAACGAGCATGCAGTTTGAGTGGGATGAGCACAAACAACGAGCCAAGACCGCGAAGCATGGTATCGAATTTGCAACTGCGGCTCTTGTGTTCGCGGACCCGCACCTGGTGCTCAGAGAGGACAGAACCGGCGAAAGCGGCGAGCAGCGCTGGCACGCCATAGGGCTGGCCGGCGGTCTTCAACCGCTACTCATCGTGATTCACGTTTATAGAGAGGAAAATAATGGCGAAGAAATCGTCCGCATCATCTCGGCCGGAAAAGCTAGTACGCGTGAAGGCCGGGCATATTTTCAGTAAGCCGTTGACGAAACAACAGCGCGCTAACCTGGGCCGCCTGGCCGGGAAGCCGGATTCAGAAATCGATTTCTCCGACATCCCGCAGCTTACCGACGAGGAACTGGCGCAGATGGTCCCTTTCCGGCTTCGATCTAAAACCACCCTGATTTCATTTCGCGTCCAGAATGACGTGCTCACCTGGCTGAAATCAAAGGGACCGGGTCACCTCAGCCGAATCAACGCGATTCTGGCCAACGTGATGGACGCCGAACAGCGGCTCAAAAGCGCGTGACAGAGTCGAGTCGATACTGGCCCGGAGAGGGACCGGCCGCGTCGGCACGGGTTGGCCGGGCGGAGACTTCGGCGTCAGTGGCGGTCTGCCACCTGGCGGCGCACGTTATATAACGGTAGAACTTGAAACACGCTCCGAAGTCTGAAAACAAAAGGCTCGAACGTTTCAGGTTTGAAGTTCCTATCCGCATCGCTCGCCCAGATCCTGCCTGGTCGCCTGGCGTTTAGGAACGGTGCTTGGGTTGGCCTGATGCCACTTGGCCGGATAACGCGCTACCCGGAGAAGTGCGTTCCCTCCGTGCGAACAAAGGCGGATGATGACCTCATTGCGAAAAGCCGCTTTCACTGCGCGTAGGAGCTTACTTTAACGCCTATGGGAGATGTGGCCCACTCCTTCGGAAATCTGTGGGAACGTCTGGCGATGCGCTGCTTCGGAGGAGGTCTTCAAAGAAGGTTAACGGCTATTTCGGTTCCGGCTGAAAAGCGGGTAACGCGTCTTCCCACTGGTTGTCGGTCAACTGCCGGACTCCGCTGCCGTCGGGATGCATCGCGAACAGTTCGCCGTAGGGCTGCGGACTGGTGTAGTTCAGAAGCGCCTCGTCCTTCCAACCCATGCGGGAACTGCTGAAAACGATCCACTCGCCGCCGGGCGACCAAACGCCGTGGGCGTCGTTGCCACCGGTCGTGGTGAGCTGCCGCAGACCGGAGCCGTCCGGGCGGATGGTGTAAATTTCGAAATCACCACTGCGGAAGCTGGTGAACTCGATCAGATCGCCCTTCGGAGACCAGTCGGGAAAATTGTCGTATTCAGTAGTGAGAGTGGCGACTTTGCCGTCTTCAAGATTCACAATGCGCAAGCCCTGTTCGGATCCCGCCACGCGATAGACGATCCGCTTTCCATCGGGCGACCAGCTTGGAAATCCGGCGTTGCCGGCGGCATTGGTGACAGCACGGAAGCCGCCGCCATCGGCATTGGCAATGGCGATGCGCGCGGGCTTGGCGTGGCCGCCGAAGTAGGAGCCGACGCCGAAGGCAATCGCCTTCCCATCGGGTGACCAGCAGGGGAAGGCGACCTGGGCGCCTTTGCTGTCGTACAAATCGCGGCCATTTTCGCCATCGGCGTTAAACAGTTGCAGGCCGGGCTTGACGGCCAGCACGAAGCGATCACCGGCCGGAGACCAGGCGGGAAAATTGCCGGTCCGGTACAGACGAAACGCCGGATCGGAACTGAAGACGGCAAGCATACTTGGCGGCTTGGCGTCGATTGGCTTGTGATAGACGACCATCTTGCCGTCCGGAGACCACGACGGGCTCCGCATGGTTCCACGGGCTGTTTTTCCCGAGGCGAACACGAGTCCTTTGTCCGCGCCGAGCTTGTTCAAATACGCGATCCCGCCGTCCGGGAGGAACTGGGGCTGGACTTTCAATCCGGGCCCGGAGGTGTATTTCTGGAGCGAGCCGGATTGGACGTCGATCGAGACGATCTGCGACACCGAATGGATCTTCGCTCCCTCTAACCTTCCGGGGTAAACGTCTTTCGGTGTCGATTCATAAAAGACGATGCGCCGACCATCGGGGCTCCATCGCGGCGAGCCGGCGTATCCACCGGGCGCAGTGAGGCGGCGCAGGGAACTCCCATCGGGCCGCACGATATAGATCCCAGTGGATTGAATCAGCTCCCAACCGCCGTCCCAGCGCGTGCGTTTGGTCCCGCGGTCGGAGGAGAAGGCGATCCACTTTCCGTCCGGCGACCAACTCGGCCGGAAGCTGCCGGCGTTGGTCTTGGCAAGAGGTTTCGCGCGCCGGCTGGCGAGGTCGAGCAGCCACAGGTTGGCAAAGCCGCCATCGCGTGACGACACGAAAACCAGCGTCGAGCCATCGGGGGACAACGCGGCCTGGTCATCGTAAGCCGGATCTTCGGTGAGCCGCTCCAGTCCGCTGCCATCGGCATGGACTCGATAGATATCCGCGGACCCATTGCGCTCGGAAGTGAAGACGATCCACTTTCCGTCCGGCGAAAACGACGCATTGTAGTCGAGGGTGTCCGCCGGCAACAGCGCGCGCTCGTCGCCGCCGCCGGCATCGGCTATGAACAGCCCGATCCGGGTGGGCCCAAGACGCGAAAAAAGCAGTCGAGGCGCTTCGCCGGCGGTCACCGGCGGCAAACTCAGAAGACAGAGCAGGGCCAGAATTCTCAATGGCCGTACCGAGCCGTGACCGTGAGTGAGCGGTTGCATACTCATTTCGGCAGATGCCAGGATTCGTCGAACAGACCGGCCTGGGCTACGTCGGGGATGTCGGAGCCTTCCTTTACTTTCAGGATAGCGAAGTCGCCCAGGCGCGGCAGGCCGTAGTCGCCACGGTATTCGCGGTCGTCGATGGTCAGGCCGGAGTTCAGCACGATGTAGTGCGAGGGGCTGAGCGGATTGGGGTAAATCAGAGCCGGATAATATTCCGACGCGGCGTAATCGTGCCCCGAGAACGTGACAGTCGTGCGAGTCCAGCGGACCGGGAGCCTGCCCTGTAGCTTTGCAATCCAGCGATTGCTGCCAGGATCGCCGAACAGGACGACGTTGTATTTCGCGAAATCCGATGGCGTGAGATTTTTGTCGTCGATCATGCGCGGGTGGGCGCGAAGAAAATGCGCGTAGAGCTGATCGAAGCGGGCGAGGGCGCGCAGCGTTTGCTGGTTCACGGCCGCGTTCCAGGGGACACCAGTGGGGCGGACGAGGAGAAACGGGTCGAGGAAGGCGTCGTCGATGGGGCCTTGCAGGGCGTGGATTTTGTGCAGGCCGGCGCGTTTTTCGGAGCGGGCTTGACGCCAGCCGGCGGGTGATTTGTCGAGAACGATTTCGGATGCCGGTTTTACGCGGAGAGTCCGATTATCGATCTGGATGGAGGCGGCGTGACCGGTTTCCCGGAGAATCAGCCGCGTGAGATTTTTCGTGATGATGTGGTACTGGCGGCCGGAATCGGCGCGCTCGGCGTCAATTTCGACGCGGTCATATTGATGCTCAAGTTGATCGAGCGTGACCCAGTAATCGCGGTTATAGCGGGTGGTATAGGTGACGAAGCGGATGTGATCGGGCGAGATCTGGCCGCGGTCGCCGTACTTCTTGAGAAAGGCGTCGAGCTTTTCGCGCACCTCTGGGCTGGTACCGTGGCCGGTGTGCTGGGAGATGAGGAAAATGGCGGGAATGCCGCGGGCGCTGAGGTCGTCGGGCTCGCCCACGGAGGGGAAACCTTCTTTCGCCAACTGCTCGCGGACGTGGATGGAAGATTCAAGCTGGCCGCGCGAAGGCGTGCCGCGAGGGGGCGGAGGGAGGCAGCAAACTTGCGTGTCGCTATCGCCATCGTGCCCCGCGAGCGGGAGATTGAAAACGTTCAGCGCCCAATCGGACATGTTTTCCCAGATGCGCAGCGTGGCCTGCTGGTAGGGCGGAAGGCCGGGCATTTGCGCGCGGCGCGACCAGGTGCCGGCGCCGATTTCGGCTGCGGCCCACCGATCCGGATTATGCAGCGCGAGATTCCAGGCGCCTTCGCCGCCCATGGAAAATCCGCGCAGGAGAATGCGCTGGGGATCGATCTTGAAGCGCTTCTGGACGGAGGCGATGGCTTCGAAGACGCCGGTTTCGCCGGCGAAGTGATAGCCGGCTCCATTCCAACGGCCGTAGACATCGAGCTGGATCTGACCCGCGTCGGCGACGGGCGGCTTGGAGGGCCCGTGATTGGGAAACGCATAGAGAAACTGGGATTCGGTGAGATTGTTGGAGCGGCCATGGAGCCAGACGTAGAGGCGCGTAGGGCGCGCGGGATCGTAGGACGCGGGCAGCGTGATGCCGTAGGGCTCGACCGAGCCGTCGAGCGCGGAGTAGAAGCCGTGGGTCTGGCGGACGCCGGAGGTCCACGGCGATTCGCCGGACTGCAATTGATGGGCGCGCTCCAGGCCGGTGTCGAGCACGGAGAGAGCGTGATTGATGCCATCCTGCGTGAAGAAGTCTTCGGGAAATTCGAGCAGGAAGCGGCCGGCCTTTTCGTAGACCTCGACGTCGGCGATCAGGTCGTCATTTATGCGGCGGGATTTGAGGTCGCGAACAATGGCGGCGAGCGCGTCGATTTTAGTCTGGATCTGGCGCGTTTCCCGGGGCGTCGGGCGCACGGAGGGAACGGGCGGGCGCTGCGCGGCCAGCGGGAGCGCGGCGCAGAACACGGAAAGCAATGCGGAACGGATCATGATTAAGCGAGGGCTTTTTGGGCGGTGATGCGGACGGTGCGGTTGGGGCTTTTTAGTTTGGGGGAGATCAGGCTGACGGCTTCGGGAGTGTGGATTTTGGCGAGGCCGATGATGGCGGCGCACTGAAGGTGCTCTTCGGGACGCTCGAGGAAGGCGCGATAGATATGGATATCGTGAACGGAATCGGCATAGCGCAGAAGGCTGTCGTCGTACTCGGTTTTCTGCCAGTCGGAAAGCGATTTGTAATCGGGCAGCTTGATTTCGCCGGACGGTTTAATACCGATGCGGCCGGCCGCTTTCATGCCGGCGATCGCGATGTCGAGATTGCTCGAGGCCATGGCGGCGACGCAAAGGTCCACGGCTTGCGCGGCGCGGCGATGGCCGAAAGCGGCGAGGACGCGCGGCTTGAACGAGTCGCCGACGTGCGGGTAGGCGGCGATCAGGGCGGCGATGGAGGCGTCGCCGGGAATGCGCTCCAGGCAGAAGACGGCCTCTTCCTGGAGATCGGCATCGGTGAGCAGCTTCGCGGCCGCAGGAACGGTTTCATCGCCACCGATGAGCGACAGATCGCGTAGCGCGATGGTGCGAACCCACGCCGGGTGACCATTGGCGGTAAGGGCGATGAACTGCTGGATGACGGCGGCGCGCTTTTCACCGACCGGTTGCTTGCCGACTGAATCGACGATGGTCTTCAGCGCCTGCGTAGCGGCGTTGCGCACACCGGGGTCGTCGGCGCCCATCAATTTGCCGAGCGGCGCGATTACTTCGGGATCCTCGGAGCCGGCCGCTCTCCATGCAGCGTAACGGACTTCGACATCGTGATTCCCAATATCGGCGAGAAATTTATCGGATGCGGGATTCATCTCGTGCTCCTTCGATTACAGGTTCCAGATGCCGCGGCCGGGGCGGCTGAGTAGACGATCGGCTTCGTCGTCGTTGAGAACGCGCAAGGAAACCGGGTCCCATTCAAACTTGCGGCGAAGGGCGAAGGAGAGATTGCCGAGAATGCAGAGATACGCGACGCGGACGCCGGCGGCGACGTTCATGACGGGAGTTTCGCGGCTCTTGATGCAGTCCTCGAAATTTTCACCATTGCCGGGGCTGCGGAACGGATGAACGCCGCCGGAAGGGATCTGATATTCCTTGGCCTGCGGCTCGGTGTCGGTGCCCTGGCCGTCGCCGTACGTTACGGTGAGGTGGCCTTTGTCGCCCCAATAAATGGCGCCGTATGGAGCTTTGAGTTCGGCGGAGGGCTGGCCGGGCTGGGCCCAGACGAGGGTCCAATCGGGGTTCTTGAATTCGTAGGTGACGTTCATGATGACGGCGGTGTCGTACATGCCGTCGTGCGGCGGCTCGCCACGGCCGTCGATGGAAATGGGGCCCTGGTTGTCGGCATTCATGATCCACTGGGCGATGCTCATGATATGCGCGCCGCGGTCGCGGATCTGGCCACCGCCGAAATCGAGCAGCCAGCGGAAATTGCGGTGAGTGTGTTTTTCGTTGTAGGGAATGTAGCGCTCCGGTCCTAACCACATGTCGTAGTCGAGCGCGGACGGCGGAGTGGAATCGGGGGTCCAATCGCCGGCGGGACTGGCGTAATGCCAGCACGTGACTTTACGCACCGTTCCGATCTGGCCATTCTGGATGTAGGCGCAAGCGTGATAGGCGGCGGGCTGCGAACGGCCTTGCGAACCAACTTGCACGACGCGGCCGTAGCGTTCGGCGGCGGCGACCATCGCCTGCCCTTCCTCGACAGTGAGGCAGGCGGGCTTTTCGACATAGACATCCTTGCCGGCCTCGCACGCCATGACGGCCATCAGCGCGTGCCAATGATCGGGCGTGGCGATGAAGACGGCATCGACATCTTTGTCTTCGAGCAGGAGGCGGAAATCCTTGTAAAGTTTCGGATGGCCGCCGACGCGCGTGGCGGCTTTGTCGAGATGGGTGGAGTCGGCGTCGCACAGGGCGACGGAGCGATCGGGGCGGAGCGTGCGCTCGCCGAAGCCGCCGAGATTGGGGCTGGGCTTGGTGGGGCCGCCGGATTCAGGGCGCAGAAATCCCGTGCCGCGTCCGCCGATTCCGATGTGGCCGAAGTTGATGCGATCGCTCGGAGCGGGTTGCGCGAAGACGCTGCCGGGAATGATGTCGAACGCATAGACACCGGCGGTTGCGGCGGCGGTGCGTGAAAGAAAAGTTCGCCTGGAAGTTTTTTTATTGCGGCGCATACGTTGGAAACGATCATATCACCGCGCGGGAAACGCCGGGGCGGCGGGGAGTCTGTCCTTATGCATGCCCGGGCCGGATTGCGGAGTGAAGGTGTCGATGAGCGCACATGCGGATATTTAAGAACCAGGCGTTCATGCGCTTCGCGAAGACGGCCGGCATCGGCGATGCGATTCTCCGCCAAGCGATCCGAAACGCGCCGAGGGCCGCTGGCCGCCGATCTTGGAGGTGGAGCGATCAAGCAGCGGATCGCCCGTGGTGGCGACGGAAAGCCGGGAGGATATTGGGACTTGATTGTATTCAGGCCTGGCGCGAGCGCCTCAGACGACGCGCATCTGAATTGCTTGCCTATTAATGATGGAGGTTATGTGCGATGAGCAAACAGTACCGTAGCGGCCTGATGGCGTCGATTCACGAGACTGCGGAAGGACTGCACAAGACCGGGGTCATGGACAAGCGGACAATGCGGGAATTCGATGACCTTTGCCTCACGCCCGTTCGGCTTCTGAGGCCCAAAGAGATCCGCGCGCTTCGTCTGCGGGAGGGCGCCAGCCAAGCGGTCTTTGCCCGCTATCTAAACGTAACTACGGGCCTGGTAAGCCAATGGGAACGCGGGGAAAAACATCCGCGGGGAGCATCTCTAAAGCTGCTCGCTCTGGTCGCCAAGAATGGTATCCAGGCGGTCGCTTGATGCGTAGGACGGTGCCGGAATTTCCGGAGATTACAATGGGTTTCGTTCGTACGTGCGTGGAATTCTGGATTAATCTACAAAGCGTTTACCAGCGGCGCAATGCCAACCGGTTCTTGATGTCGCACCATCACGTCGTTCCGAAGGCTGCGAGTCTCTCGTTGCGCTCCTCGATTTGTTTGGGGGTCCAATCTGGCCCGACGCAGATCTCTTGGATCATGCGGAGGTTGTGCTTCCGATAGATCGCTTTTTTATTCCCGAACGGCTGAATCCCGGCCTCGGAATTAAGTAGTTCAGGAATGACTACAGGATTTCCGATCCTCACCACATTTCCATCGGCGTCGTTCACTTTCTGTCTCCAAGGCACTTGAGAATCTGGGGTTTGCGGAAGGATATCTTCAACTGAATCCGGCGCGGGCGTCTTTCAATTTGCGCCGCACTCGTGCTCATCCGGGGGCGCATTTGCTGACAGTTGTTCC
>JBDTAT010000879.1:0-2664 GCA_039924505.1 Bryobacteraceae bacterium | reverse complement strand
CGGCAAACGGCGTCAATGCCCGTTCCGTCTCCCGCAACAGCACCTTCCGTCCGTCAAACAGCCGACTTCCTTCTGCTTTCATCTCGCCAGTTTACCCGGCTCACACTTCTAACTTCGGAATTCAGGCTTAATGGTTGGCAGTGCTTCTATATCAATCTCACCCAATTTGCATCATTGACTGCATGACTTTGTCGGATTTTCAGGATTGAGATCGACGAGGAGTCCCTCGGCGGTAAGTCCGTGCGTAACGGCATTGTGGGAGACGGCGGCTCGTCCTTCGGGTGTGCGTGGACCGGTGCTTTTTTGGGAATTGCGGCGATTGGCGTCGAGTTGCTTTTGGGAAGGCATAGCGGGTGTGGCGAACTCAGGGTAACGCGCGAAATCGGCGGTAGAGGGGAAAGGCGGGGGAATTGGGTGGCAACAGTAGAGATGTTTAAGGGGGAAACGGGTGACCGGGGACAATCGTGGGACTACCGACCGCTTGCTTAGGCGCACGGTTCCGTAAGAACGGCGACCGTCGGAGAGCGGCTTTAGGGGGCGAAACGCCGGAACTAGCGCAGCACTTGGAACTGAATCGTGCCTTTTCTTTCCCATGCGGCGACGATGGGTCCGTTCGGGACGGCGACGAGTTGCACGTAACTGCCTTCGGGATCGAGAAGCAGCGGCTCCGGCTTTCCGGGAACGCGGACGCGCAAACCTTCGGAACTCGACCAAGCGGCGTAAACACCTTCCGCATTCGCGGCGATGGACGGATTTTTTCCGGCGTCGAGCAGGGTTTCCGCGCCGCCGTTGGGATCGAGATACACGTCGCCGGCGCGACGCCACACCGACATCACCTTGCCTTGCGCGGTAATGGCGAGTCCGCCGCCATCCATTGGGCAAGCGTTGAGCGTCCATGTGCCGCCGCCCAATTTCGTCGCGGGGCCGAATGTTTTTCCGCCGTCGCTCGATGAGGCGAGATACAAATCGCGCGACCCGGCGAGCGCGTTGCGCCACATGGCGTGTATCGTTCCGCGAGCGTCGATGGCGAGAGAGGGATGGCAGCACTGGCAGATAGTGCCGTCCGGCGATTCATAAATAAGCGCGTTCTTCGACCATGTGGCGCCGTTGTCCGAAGACGAGGCGCCGTAAAGCTTGGTGCCCTTCGCGCGAAGATCCAGCCACGCGGCATAGAGCGTCCCGTTCGGCCCCGACGCCATGGCGTGCAGGCCTTCGCGCGCGGATGCGGGAACGTCGTTTACCGGCTTGCCGAGCGACCATGTATTGCCGTTATCGGTGGAACGCCAGGCGAGCAGGTCTCCGTCCGCGCCTTTTCCCTTCGCGCCCGCTACCGCCGTGACGACGATTGCCGATGGCGTGATCGCGATGCGCGGTCCGCGATGCATGCCGAGCGACAGAACACCAGCTTCGGCGACTTTCACCGGGTCTGAAAACGTCCTGCCGCGATCGTGCGAAGCCGAGAAGTAGATGGCGCCGCCGGAGCCGAATGTGGCGGCCACCAGGTTCGCGCTCGCGGCGATTTGCGGTTGCTTGAAATCCGTCGCGGTGGGGGGAGTCAGGTGGAACGTCAGCAGAAACGCAAGCGGGAGCAGCATTTGTATCCAGAATAGCGGAACGCGGGATTGGCGCGTCGGTAGAGACCGCACAGGTGTCCCCGAAGCTGGAACCGAAATATGAGACCCTGATAAAACTCGCCGCGAGCGATCTCAAGAGTGTCTTGGTTCAGCCTGAAATGGAGAAGCGGCGTTCTCCCATAGTGTACAATTCCGCGCTTCGGGCGGGGGATTTTAAAGGCAAAGGGGTCTATCGATTTCGTTTTTCTAATTGGGTGCGGCGCGGGGATTTGGGTCCTGCGCCGCGGGTCGAATCGATGAGCCAACGGATTATCCCTCGGCATGGTTGCATCCCTGCAGATCCTGCCTCCGTTTCACCGGGCAAACTATTTTAGCGCGGCTGGCCTCATGCCGCGCTTGCCGCCGCAAGCGGCGTTGTTCGCGGGCCGCTTCCAGCCCCCGGTCCCGCCCGGCACATGATTCCTCACCGCGCGTAGCGCGTCTTCCAGCGAAAGCGGTGTGACCGGCCGAATGCATTCCGCTTTAATCGATTTGTGCCGGCGCTCGATTTTCCCGTTCGATTGCGGATAATACGGCGACGTCCGCGCATGGGTCATACCGGCGATGAATGAACTCCTTGAAATCCCCGGCGATGAACTGCGTGCCGTTATCCGAGATAATCCGCGGTCTCGCCTCCGGATGTTTTCCCCTGGCCCGCCGCAAAATGATTTCGATCTCGGCGTCAGTCATCGAGGCGCGCAAATCCCAATGGATCGGTGCCCGGCTGAAGCCATCCAACACGCCGCACAGATAGAAAAACGTGCCGTTCAAATTGATATAAGAAACATCGATGGGCCAATGTCCATGTGCCGCCAGCGGCTGCTCCAAGCCGGTTCCTTTCTTCGACGGTTTCCCATTCCATTTTTCCAACAACCCCCTTTCCCCGAGAACCCGCCACACAAGGGATTCACCGCGACGATGTCGGCGTCTAGCATCATGAACGTGAGGCGGCGGCATCCCTCCAACGGATTCTCCAGATGGAAATTCACGTTTCGACCCGCTACGCAGATCACCCATCTGGTGACAACGGCTTTTCGCGCATTTACTTCAG
>JBDTAT010000878.1:0-3644 GCA_039924505.1 Bryobacteraceae bacterium | reverse complement strand
GTGGTCCATCAGCACCATCCGGTCGATCACCGATGCGGCCGTGGGTGTTAACGGGCCCGGCACGTCGGCGCCGAACGTGGAACTGACGGTCCCGATCACCCACCCGCAGACGAGAAGCCGTGTCCTGTTAGGCATAATCCGCCGAACCTAGTTTACCGCCATACGTGAGACGCATGCATAGGTCGAGTGTTTCCAGAGTTCGGTACTGCTCATTCCGAGCCGGCACGCCAGCAAGCGGTTGCCCAATACGCGCCGGCTACTTCACGACAACGCTTTCCACCGATTGATTGGCGTATTCATCGCGCACGCGGACTGCAATCGTCAATTCGCCGGCCGGACGATCGATGGAGAGCCGGTAGTTGAGTTCCGGGGCGTCCGACAACTTCGTCACTGGATCGACCAGGCGCCAGTCGCCGCCGTTAACGGAGTACTCCGCTTTTTCTACCACGCTGAGCGCATCCTCGGCCCGCCAGGAAATTTCCAGCTTTTTGCCGGAGGATTTTGCCGCCAGTCCGATAATGCGCGGCGGCGTATTGTCAATCCAGAACGGATCGCTTTCAAGTTGCGCCGACAGCGCCTCGGCCGAAGGATTACTGGGCGCATCGGAAGCGGAGATGCGAACCACGTATTCGCCGTCCGGGAAGGCGGTGGAATCCCAACTGAAGTATTTTTCGCGCACGCGATGCTTCAGCGGCTTCCAGGTGGTTTCGCGAACACCGCGAATCTCGATATTGTAGGAGAGCGTATCGCCGTTATCGTCGTTCGCCAGCCAGCGCGCGCCCATCCATCCCTTGGCATATTGCAGCGCGGGCGTGATGGAAACATCCAACAGCGCCGAAGATCCGCCGCGATGCTCCTGGCCCATGGCCGGCAGGTTCAGCGAAGGTGGAGTGGAACTGGCAACCGGCGCGAAGGGGGCCGGGAACCGGTAGTTCGCCGGCGTGATTTCGACCTGCTCCACCATCGGTGCGACGTTCTTGGGAAGATAGGCGAGATCGACGTAAGTAACCTCCGGTGAGACGCCCGCGGACGAGGCGGCGAGCGAAACACGATACTGGACGAAACGGGCTGGCGGGGAATTGGTGCGGCCGCCGTCGCCCGAAAGCGGCACGGGCGACCACGGGCTCCAATTCTTTTGCGGGCGGTTCAAGTTGCCGCTGCGGGTTTCAAAGCGAACACCGCCGGGCGCGCCGGGGCGCTGATAGCTTAAGCGGCCCCAATAAGAAAACGATCCCGCATCTTGAACTTCACTTTCAAAGACGCCTTGTTTTTCCAGGCCCGGACCGATCTCGTAGACTTTCCCGATGTTTCCAGTGACCGCATAAACGCGTCCGTCGCGGCCGCCACAGAAAGCCGTCACCTGCGTGGGCGGCAGGTTCACGAGGAGCGTGTACATGTGGTCGTTGTCGAGCCGGTAGATGCTGCCTTTGTTTCCTGCACCGAGCAGGGGACGGCCCTGGGCATCGAAGGCGATGGCGTATACAATGTCCTTCGAGTTGCTCCAGACCTTGCGGGGATATCCATCCGGCCCGATGCGGTAGACCTCCGCGCCGCCGGAAATTGCGGGAGCGCTGGAGCTCAGGCCCGGCAGTGGCGAGGGGGTGGATCGAAGCACACTGGTAGTGGCGGCAGGCGAGCCGTCGGCCACCGGAGCAGGACCGGATACGGGCGCGAGTTGAACGGGAGCCGGCGGAAACGAGCCGGCTCCGGTTGACTTGTTCCCCGCGGCCGCCGCATAGAGCGATCCGTCCGGAGCAACCGCCACGGCAGTGATTTCGCGCTTCGGGGATTGGTAGAGCACGAAACCTTCGCCCGCCGGCGTGACGCGCAGGATGAGTCCGCCCGGATCGGTGCCCACGATGAGATTGCCATTGGCGTCAATCGCAAGCGACCGGGCGTGCGTTTCCTCGGTCTTGAAAAATACCGTCCCTGTGCCCGCGGGTGTAACGCGATGAATCTCGCCGCGGTCGCCGGTGGCGATATATAAATCGCCAGACGGCGCGAAGACCATGGACCAGATGTATTTTGCGTGCGGATCGTAGAAAACTTCAGGCTTACCGCCGGCCGCAAGGCGATAGACCTTGCCGTCCGGCGCCGTGGCGGCGTAGACGCGGTCGCGGGAATCGATGGCGATGGCGTGAATCTCCAGGCCGTCGAGTTCCGCGATGGACTTCGCGTTACCGTTCGGATCGATGCGGAACAGTTTCGCGGTGGTGGAATCCGGCGCGCCGCCCCCGGCGTAGAGATTGCCTTTCGAATCGCGGGCCAGCGCCCACAGGTAAGCGGTGGAGGCGTCGAACAGTTCATGCACCGCGGGCGCCAGCGTCAGGCGGCCGTCGCTGGCAAGCGAGATTCGTTCGGCGTTGCCTTTTTCGAAATCGGCCATCTCGCCCTGCTGCCAGTTTTTGGTTTCGACGGCGTAGAGACACGAAACGGCGGCTAGCGGCAGAAATATCTTTCGGAATATGCACATTTATTTCGGAGGTTACTTTACGGTGATCTTCAGCGAGTAGCTGCCGCTCACAACCAAGTCGAAGGGTAGCGCCATCTCCTGCTCCACGCTTTCGGGCGAGCTGAGGAAACGGCGATTCCCGGTGCGCCCCGTCTCCATGACGTTCAGCACCGACGAGGGCAGGCTGGGCAGCGTTTTGTCCTCGGCGTAGAAGGTCGGCCGGTTCTCCACCAGCGACACGTAGAGCCGGTTGTTGCTGCGCTCCTGATTGATCAGACTGACGGTCTGCGGAACATCGATCGTCCGGTCGAGAAGTCCGATGGAGCTCTGCATCCGGTCCAGCGTTTCGGCGTCGGAGAGCAGAATCTGGTGGTTGCCTTTACTTAAGCCCGCCGGCAACTTCACGCGGAAGTCCCGCTCAATCCGCTGCCCACGGTAGGGGCGCAGGAAAACCTTAATCGGGAGTTCGGCGCCGGGCTGCACCTCGCTGTTTGCGATCCAGGCATTCTCGATGCTGGCGATGCGGCGCTCCGGCAGCAGGTCGACAGTCGCGCTCACACTCTTCAATTGCGGCGCTCCCACCGAATTCAGGTAGAGCTTGTTGAACTTGTCGCCCCACCAGCCGGCCAGAACCATCGGCGTTGGGACCGGCATTTCGCTGGGCGCGAGCATCGTGTTCACCGACAGCCGCTGGTGCCCAGCGAGCTCCACCTGCGCGTTGAACCGGTAGGTCGATTCCTCGGCGAAGTCGTTCAATCCTTCAATTGAATTGAACAGCGTCAGCATCATCAGATACGGAGTCCATTTTTGCTGCACGAAAACGTTGAAGTGCAGATCCTTCTCTTTCAGAATAGTGTTGTTTTCCGAGAACGAGCGGACTTTCAGTTCCACTGGAACCATGTCGGCGGTGGCGCCGAGTTCGCCCATGATGCCGCTGTGCCGGTCCTGCGTCAGCGCTCCCACAATCTCCGTCGCATTGCCGAATTTGTTCGGCTGGAAAGCCGAGGACAGCACCATCAGGATTTCGCCCTTGCTCATCGGCATGTCCACTGGGCCGAGATTGAAGAATGGATGCCCGAAGGCCAGAATCCGCTTTCCATCGTTGTAGGTGACGGTGCCTAGCCCCGTGACGCTCATGTCGCCCGAAACCAGCACTCCCGTAACCACGTCGCCCGGTTGCAAGGCCGTGCGC
>JBDTAT010000877.1:0-6143 GCA_039924505.1 Bryobacteraceae bacterium | reverse complement strand
TGCTCGTCGTGTACAAACCAGGCTTGAACTAACTTACTCGGAGATCAAGATGTCTGAACGTTGTGTTGCCGCGCGGCGGGTAGGGCAGCGCGGCCAGTATTCCGAAGCCGCACACCGGTTTTCGTGTTCCCGGGAACCGCTTGCGCAATCCGATGATGTCGATCCGCGATCTGGCCTGATTTCGATCGCGGTTACGAAGAGATTGCGATCGGCATTCCGAACTGAAATGAGTCCGTTTTACGGCGGTAGTCCGGAACGCAGACCGGCATCCGGGAGATTCCTTTTTGGGCGTTAGCTTTGTGGCCGGCGCATACGCCGCCGCAACAAGAAAACCAAGCCCGCCAAACCCGACATGTCAAGACCTAAGATAGCCAAGGCGGGCGGCTCCGGCATCCGCACTAAAAACTCTTGTGGAGGACCCGCGTTGCCGGGCACGTATGGATAGCCCTGATCCGGCGAATAAATGGAATATCCAGAGATATAACTTGTAAATCCCGTGTTCATGTCGCCCGAAACGGCTGATCTGGCATCGGCGTAATACGCATTCGCTGCGCCGGCATAACAGGCTGCCGGGTTACTGACACTGCATGTGCCTGAATAGGCGTTTGCCAAGTATGGGATTGCGGTCGGATCAAAAACGTTCCAGAGTGCAAAATCAAGCTCACCGACAACGGACTGATTGTTCGAGTTGGCGAGCATTTCTGATGCTAAATACCCCACGGCGTCGTAGTTCTGCGCGACAGTATAGCCCCCCTGCTGAGCCGGCGTGAGAAGATTCCACTTTTGTGCATCTCTTGTCGTAACATAATCCGGTGGGGTGAAGATGTCCGCCGTCCAGGTGTCCGGAAGGAAGCTTTCGTCGGCAAAATCATCGCAGATGACGGGTGTGGAAACGCCATTGTTGTTGATGTAGGCGTAGTAAGGACCAACGTAAATACCGGCCATGACATTGTTTCCCGCACCGGTAAGATCCATACAGGCCATCCCTGTTGGCGCCGGACCTCCAGGACACTGGGCGAAAGCGCAAGGAACTAAAGACAGGACCGCCGCCAGAATCAGATGCCTCGGTGTTCGGGGTGCGTTGCTCATAAGTTAACCATCCTGCGATTCAAACCTGCTCCACCAGTTCAACAAATCGGAAAGCGCACAGCCTCGGTTGCCGAAACTGTATGAGCAATCGTAACCGCATGGAAACATCCTGTCAAGATTGAAAATGGTATTGAGAGTACTAGGAGTCGATCGGGATGAAATTTCGGCTGGAGCGCCTCAGTTGACCTTGCTGCCAGGCTTGGACGCCTGCGAAGGCTGAGGTGGACCCCCGTTGTCAAGACCATTTTTTGCCCAACGGGGCGGCGGGAAAGCCGACTGCTCCTCAAAGGCAGTTGAAGCCTCCAGGCTGTTCTTCCCATCACAGGGGCGTGATAAGTTGTATCTATGCGCGAGGGCGCTATACGGACGGCGGTGGATACGGGGACTGGCCCGCGCACTCCGGAGGTCCTTATTACCGGGAAAGGGATGCCACTGTTGGCGCCCGCCCCAAGCCGCCCATTCTATTGCAGTTCGAAATTCTCGAACTCCTCCCCGGTGAGCATCGTATACTTCCTCGTGCGCCGGCTGCATGACAACGGCCCACAGCAACGTCGTGGTTAGCGGATTGCGCCATGGGTGAACCGGCTGCAAACGCAAATTCGATCGTGCATGGCCTGGCCGGCAACAGCCCCTTGTCGGACACGCTGTGCGGGAAGAAGTCTGGCAGCCTGGCGGCCGGCGAATCCTCAATCGGAACCCCTGTGGCGGACCCAGCCTGGATCACGTGTCCCGCGTGCAGAGCGCAACTGAACGCGCGCACCATGCCTATCGAGGATTTCGAACCCAGATCCACGCTTATCGTCCCCCAGCATCATCCGGAACGCGCCCGGTATCCATTCATCGACGTCCACAGCCACCACAATCCGTTTATGTCCGAAGATACGCTCGGCCGGCTGGTCCTGGAGATGAATTCGCTTAACCTCCAGGTCATGGTGAACCTGAGCGGCGGACTCGGCAAGGCTCTCAAGCTCGGCGTTCAAAACATGAAGGGCCGGTACCCGGATCGTTTCGTCGTCTTTGCCAACATCGACTTTTCCAGTATCAACGCGCCTGATTATTCGCGTCGCGTCGCGCACCAGTTCGAGGAGGACGTTCGCAACGGCGCGCAGGGACTGAAGATCTATAAAAACTTCGGCATGGATTTCCAGGACACTCGCGGTATGCGCATCCCGGTTGACGACCGTCGCTTTGACGAGCTATTCGAAACCTGCTCGCATCTCAAGACTCCTGTCCTGATTCACACCGCCGATCCCAAACCCTTCTTCGATCCAATCGACAGGTACAACGAGCGCTGGCAGGAGCTGACGGCCGTCCCCACCCGCTGGCATCCGCCAGATCGCAGTCCCCGATGGCAAGAACTCCTGGACGAGCAGCACAGGCTGTTTGCCAGGCATCCGGACACTGTGTTCATCAACGCCCATCTGGGCTGGCTCGGCGGCGATCTCGACGAGCTCGGCCGGCTCATGGACCGTCTGCCCAACATGTACACCGAAATTGGCGCTGTCCTGGCGGAAATCGGCCGCCAGCCCCGGCACGCCCGCAGGTGGTTCATCCAACATCAGGACCGCGTTCTTTTTGGAAAGGATAGCTGGAATCCCACCGAATACCACACCTACTTCCGCGTCCTCGAAACCTCCGACGAGTATTTCGACTACTACCGCAAGACCCACGCCTTCTGGAAGATGTACGGGCTCGATCTCCCGGACCAAGTCCTTCGCAAGCTGTATTACGAGAACGCCTTGCGTATTATTCCGGGCGTTGCCCCCACACCCTTTTTGCAGTGAAGGAACTCAGGTCATGAAGTGCGGCAGCAGCGTGCAAAGCCGGCCCGGACTTTCGCGGCTCCACAAGCGCCGGCAGCCGAGCCGGATGCGATCGCTCCCAAAATACAGGGGAACTAACCCCGGCACGAATGCGCGCACAACCGACAGGCCGTGAGGCCGCATCCCAAGAGGCGTCAGATCGCATTCGTAGAGTCGATAACCGCCAGCGCGGAGGTCGTTGACTACCGAATCCAGTGCCTCGTCCTCCGGCATGGCTGGCAAGCTCTTCTGCTTATTTGGCGTTTGGTGGCCGCGTATCGTGTTTTCGAGAACTTGCCGGATCAAATCGTGAAAAGGTCCGCCGTCATAGAGCGCGTAGTGATCGGCAGGCTTTCCGACTTCCGCGAGAGACACCCAGCCCCGCGGCTGTCCGCCTTTCAGGAACTGCCACCGCAACAAGCTTCCGAGCTCGCCGAGCGCATGCTCCAAAGCGCTGTTCAAACAGGGATGGCATCCGGCGCCATAGGCAAATCGATCTCCCTGCATGGCCAGCGCAAGGACACAGGGCACCGTCAGATCGTATTGAAGAAGACAGAGCACTGTCACGAATCCCATCGCTCGAATCGATTCGAGTTCGCACGCCGCGGCCGCCGAACCTGCCGGATCGATCGATAGCATGTTCGTCGGAGGCTGCCGATGCCAGAACATCATCAAGCTATCGCGTTCGATTACTTCGCAAACCGCTCCCAGAAGGGCCGCTGTTCGAGAGCTATGCGCGGCCGTACCGCTCGAAGTTTCCAATACCAGCGGCCTCCGGTCGATTCGCGCACGGGGATAAACGAACTCCACCGGCGCGTAGCGAAGTTGCTGCGTCGTCAAGTCGGTCAGCTCGACCCAGTCGAGCGCCTCTCCTTTCGAATACCGCGCGAATGGGAAACCCGGAGCGTCATATTGATCGTCGCTATATAGTCCAAAAGCTTCCGGAGAAATGGCAGCCGGGCCCAGGGACGCCTCGGTTCCTCTGCGCGTGCGCGGGGCCGTGCAGCCAAACTGGGCGTATCGTTCCAGGCACTCCATGACCGCCCGCCGCCGCGCGTCTCCCGGCGTCGGCGCGCAACTGAGGCCCTGGATCGGCTCCCCCGATCCGGCCGCAATGGTCGCGGCACAACTGTGGCGGGAGAAAGTCAGCGGCCATTCCGCGCCGGCCTCCTCGTGAACATCCATTCCCAGTTCCGCCGCTACCAAGTCCGTCGGACAGTCGTCCGAAACAGCGCCTGTCATCCTGGTTTCCTTGCGCGCCAATGGCCGATCACGAATGCGCCCGCCCGGGTGGCCTTCGCCAGCGCTTGTCCACCCCGGCTGATTCTGCCCAATGCCGCCAGGTCCCATCCGTCCGCCGGCGGGTTCGGAGGCGCCGGTGGTAGTTCCCAGTTAGGCAACAGCGATTCGATCGAACTGGCCGGCTCGCTGATCAAGACATCGAACCCGCTGCGCTCCAGGTGCTCCCGCATCACCGCCGGGCCAATCATGTTAGGCACCGAGCAGTACTGGCAGATTGGCTCGATGAACTCTTCTTGCTCCCGGGCCGTCAATCCGTCCCGGTGCATCCAGTCGAGTCCTAAAAACTCTCCGCCAGGACGCAAGACGCGCGCACACTCATGGCAGAACGCCGCTTTGTCTGGGACGTGACAACCCGATTCGAATACGTAAACCCGATCGAAGACGGCGTTGGGGAACGGAAGGTGCATGCTATCCGCGGCGGCAAAGCGAACTTTTCCGGTGAGGCCGCGTGCGCGCGCTCTCTCCGACGCGATACCGACGTGATGTTCGCAGAGGTCGATGCCGGTGATCTCCGCGCCCGAGTACTCCGCGATGTGGACCGCCGGCGCTCCCAGCCCGCATCCCACATCCAATATGTCGAGAGCCTTCCCGAATGATCCCTCGTCGGCAATAAGGCGCTCCGTCTCGAGCAGCGCTTCTTCGCGGGACTCGGTTCCGCGGTAAATCGCGAAGTGATAGGAGTCGCCCCAAAACTGCCGGTAAACCCCCGTCACCCACTCATAATACTGGCGCACCAGCGGCCCGTAGCATTGTACTCGAAGCACCGGATCGGCGGACACCCGGGCATGTTCGGCATCATTCATCGGCGTCTCCCGCAGCGCTTCCCACCGCCAGCACATACACCACGGGTTGATCGGGGTAGCGCAAGCCTGCCGCCCGGCTCAGTCTATCGTCGTCGAACCCGCATAGCGGCAGCGCCGCCAATCGGAACGCTGCCGCGGCGAGCAACACGTTTTGCGCCAGGTGGCCGGCTTCAAGCAGCGCAAGCCGGTAAGCTTTCTTGCCATATTTGGAGAGGGAAAGGCGGGTGAAATCCAAAAAAAGCAGCACAAAAAACGCCGCTTCGTTGGCGGTATCCTCTGCCAGGAAGTTTTTGAGATTCTCGTCGGCTTTCGCGGCCGATGGGACCAGGCGATGCGCCAGGGCCTGGTAGTTGTAGAAGCGCGCGGCGATGCCGCGCACGTCGGCGGGATAAACCAGGATCTCCACCGGATAGAGAGCGCCGCCGGAAGGATACGGCCGGTGGGCCGGCGGCCCGCCCGGCGCCTTCGGGCTGGGCGGTCCATTTCCCCCTGCCGACGCTGCCAGGCTCAAGACACCGCCCAGTTGCTCCACTGTTAGACTTAAGCGGCGAAAGGCGCGGCAGCTTCGGCGCGTGTTCAGAACCTCCTGTAACGTTACGCCGGTTTCGCGCGCGTAGGGCAATTGAACGCCGTGGCCACCGCCCATCTCCCGGAACATTCGTCCGGTCTCGAGCATCGGGGACGCAACCGGCCCCGCGCCGCCCGCGACCGTCTCCTGGTGAAGCTGGGCCAATTCCGGTCCGAGGGCCCATGGCACCAGCGCCTGCGAGTTCATCAGCTCCCGCAGTGTTTCGGCGACCAGCGGCGCGGAGCCGGTTGCCCTGAGTTGCTGTTCGATTTCTTCAACCGGCCTCGGCTCCCGCAGAAGGTCGCGCAATCCGATAAGGAGAGCCGCCCGGCCGGGCAACACCACTGTCATGCCCGCGACATCCACCGTGGCATCGGCGCCGTCGATGACCGCGTGCGCTTCCTGCGCCCAATGCAGCCACATCCCTAACTGTCCCGGTAAACCGAATAGACGCCGATCGTCCGCAAGGCGTCACGCTCCGGACCGGGCCGCAATCGTTCCAGAGCCGACAGTGCGCGTGAGAGAAACCGCTGCTCAGTTTGGCGGACTCTATCGAGTACCCCTTGCTCCTCCATTAGC
>JBDTAT010000876.1:0-5676 GCA_039924505.1 Bryobacteraceae bacterium | reverse complement strand
AAGCGAGGAACAGGCATCGGTGCCTTCAAAAAAGAGTGAGTAAATCGGTAAAGCGATGAAGCGAGTAGCAGACATTCCGGCGGCGTACCGTTTCTTGGCGGGGGCGGTCCGTCAATCCGGGATCAAGTGAAAGTCCAATCGCCCCGGTGAACAAATCTCCACACCCTGCCGCGGCGGCTCGCCGAAAAAGCGGGTCGCCGGGCAGTTTTGTCGAAGCGAAAGTGTCTATCGGAACGGAACGTCAGAACCGGAACTTCAGCGCGAGTTGGATAATGCGCGCGGCATTCAGCGTCGAGCCGATCTGGGCTCCCGATGAGCTGTTGATGGTCGCACTGGGAGCCGAGAATGTCGGGTGATTCAAAATGTTGAAGAACTCGCTGCGGAACTCGAACTGCTTCGATTCGCTGACAACGAACGTTTTCATCAGCGAGAAATCGAATTGCTTCAACCCATCGGCGCGCAGAATGTTGCGTCCTCCGGTTCCATATCGAAGCTGGGCCGGCGGCAAGGCGAACGTATCGGTAGCTCTGGGATCGAGCGCCGTACAGGCGCTATTGGCGGAAATGAAGAACCAGCAGGTGGGATCGCGCGGCAGAATGGGCGCGCCCAGCACATCCGGCCGTTGGCCGCCGACCCCGGTGTTGGCGCTATCGCCGGAAATTGTTGGAGTGAATGGTGTGCCGGAGCGCAGCGTGACGATGCCGGACATCTCCCATCCATTTACCAATTGCCCCACCAGCCCGTGCGCCGAACCGAGGAACTGTTGGCCGCGTCCAAACGGCAAACGGTAATCGAAGCTGCCCGCGAAGGTCTGGGGCAAGTCGTAGTCGCACACGGCGCGGTTGAACGGGAGCAGCAGCAAAGTCGTTCCGCCTTCACTACTTCCGGAATCGAGACACTTGGAATAGGCGTAGGACGCCAACATCGTCAGGCCATGCCAGTCGCGCGCCTCCAGCTTGGCCTGCAACGCGTTGTAGTTGGAGTTTTCTTCAAACGTCGGATAGGTCAGGACGCCCCATTGCCCGTACGGGCGGCGCGATTGAATGGCGCCCGGTCCGGGCAGCGGATCGTTGCGGCTGATGTTCTGATTGATGTGTGTCGATTTGTTGCCGACGTAGGCGGCGTCGAACGACGTGCTGGACGTAATCTGGCGCGAGAACGAGAGATTCCATTGCTGCACGTAAGTGCTGCGGAAGTTGATGGCGCCGGAGTCCACGTCCGGCGTGGCGCAGGAGTTGGCAACGAAACCGAAGGCGCACGGCTGCCCGGGATTCGGATTGGGACCAACCGCCGGCTGGCCGAGAAAATAATCGGCCCACGTGCGCGTGGGCGCGGCGGGCGGACGGTCGTTGAACACAGTCTGACTGGCGACAAACGGAACCGTCGCCACCGTATTGTCGATGGTATTGCTATCCGGATACGTGTAGAAAATTCCGTAAGCGGCGCGCATTACCCATTTATCGCTTCCGAACGGGCGCCACGCCAGGCCAATGCGCGGGGCGAAATCGGGCTCGACGGGCTGAATGGAGGAGGGAAGTCCGAGCGCCTTGGTGTAATCGATGCGGTCGCTGAACAGCGGCAGCATGTAGGCCGTCAGCGGTTGCACGGCCGCATCGATGGTTGACGGAATAATCAATTTGCCGTTGTTCAGGTCGAACGCGCTCTTCTGTCCGCGAATGCCATTGTAGAAACCGTTGAGTTCCAGGCGCATCCCGAAGTTCAAAGTGAGATTCTGTGTTGCGCGAAAGTTATCCTGCCCGTAGAAACTCCAGAAGTTCTGATAGTCGCCGTTCAAGTCTTTGAAGTAATCGCGGCTGACAGAGTCCGGTACACCGAGCAGGTAATCTCCAAAGGAGTTGCCCGTGTACGTCCCGACGAAATTAAAGATTCCGACCGAGCGCGATCCGTTGTAGAAGCCGGCCGTCTCGTGCATCAGCTCGGCCCCGAACTTCACGTTATGGCGGCCGCTGGAGTAGCTGAAATTGTCGGCATACTGCCAGTTGCGGATACGGTTCGATTTTGGCCGCTGGTCCGATGGCGAGCCGGTGAAAGCCGCATAGTTGCTCATCGTGATCTGCGGGAAACTGTAGATGGATGTAGTATCGTTGAAGCCCTGTACGCCGGCTTCCTGATTGAAATTGGTTCCTTGCAACGTGCCGCCGAACAGAAAAATACTGCGGTAGTAGGAAACGCGCGCGTCCGTCACCCAACGCGAATTGAAGACGTGCGTCAGCGACATGGTGGCGTTTTGCGAGCGGCTGTGCAGCGGAAACGCGCCGAGTGCTGGAAATTGATTGGGATCGTTCTCGTCGTTATCGTTAATCGAATAGCGGCCCATTAACTGCGTATTGCTGGAGATCTGATGATCGATGCGGATGTCGGCGCGCGTTTCGTCCTGCACCAGGTTGTTGGTCAGCGCCGCGCGATTGGTAGTGCCCAGAACCAGGTTCGGCGCCGGCAGGTACTTGAGGAAAAATTGCGCCTGCGGCGAGATGCGGCTTAGCGGAATGAGATTGCCCGGCAACGGCTGGCGCGTAGCCGGATCGAGGAGTTGCAGTGGTTTGGCCGCACGCAACAATTCGCTGAAATCACCCGCGCGCATTGCCGGACTGGGGACTACGTTGTTGAAATCGGCGCCCTGCCGGAGATTGGTGCGCTCCAGATCGGCGAAGAAAAACGTCTTGTTTCGAATGATGGGGCCGCCGAACGTGAAACCGTATTGATTGCGCCGCAGCGGCTCATTGGTGAGCGTGGAACCCGGTGGCGGCAGGTAAAAGAAGTTGCGGGCGTCGAAAGCCGAGTTGCGTAGAAACTCGAATAACGTTCCGTGAAATTGATTGGAGCCGCTGCGCAGCGTCGCGTTGATCAACGTGGGCGTGTGCCCATACTCGGCCGGCATGTTGGCGCTCTCCACTTTGAATTCCTGGATGGCATCGACATTCGGTTGGATCAGCGTGCCGCCGGTTTGCATTTCGGTAATATTGGCGCCGTCCAGCACCCAGCCGGTGGCCGTGAGCGCCGATCCATTAATGATGACGTTGACGGCCGAGGAGCGGATGGAACTGCCGCCCGTTCGCGTGCCCTGGCCGCCAGGAGTATAGGTTGCGCCGGGCGTCAGCTCGGTTAGCTGCCAGAAGCTCCGGCCGTTCAGCGGCATGTGCTCGACGGCGTTGGTATCGATCACCTGGCCGACCGACGACGTGGAGGTGTCGATCATCGGCGCGGAGGCCGTAACAGTAAGTTCCTGGCCGACAACGCCGACTTCGAGCTTCGCGTTTAGCAGCGCGCGTTGCGCAACTTGCAGCTCCACATCCGGAGCCCGAAACGTTTTGAAGCCGGCGAGCGTGACGGTTACCGCGTAGTGCGCGGCCGGCAAATTAGGGATGGCATACTCGCCGTTGGAATCCGTGGCGGCGGAACGGGCGATTCCGGTGCCAGTGTTTTTAGCTTCGACAGCGGCGCCTGCAACCACTGCGCCAGAGGGGTCGGTGACGGTGCCGACCAGCGTGGCCGTCGAGATCTGGGCCCATGAATTTCCAAGGCCCAATAGAAACAGTATGAGGGTGAGGTGCAGCGGTTTCATGTTGGCGTCCTACCAGTTGGTAATCGACCCGTCGGGCCGGAAATACGTCTGACGGTTGGTAATCGGCTCGGTGATCTCCTCGATCAGTTTTAGCTGGTTCATGTCCAGTTCAACGCCCAGGCCGGGACGGCTATTGGGATAAAGCTTGCCGTTCTTGAAATCGAGACAGACAGGAAGATGCGGCAGCGTGCGGCCCTGATAGTTGTATTCCATCATTACCGGACCGGAGAACGTGCTGAGGCAGTTGACCAAAGCGGCGGTGGCGATAGGGCCGGTGAAGTGCGGAACGATGCCGACGAAATGCGTTTCACAGATGGCGGCAATCTTCATCATCTCGGTGATGCCGCCGACGTTCGGCAGCGTCGCGCGCACGTAATCGATATCGTGATTTTCGACCAGCTTGTTGAAGTCCCAGCGGTTGCCCCACTCCTCCCCGGCCGCGATCGGAACCTTCACCATGCGGCGCAGAATAGGCAGATCGTCGTTGAAGGCTTCGGCGCGGACCGGGTCCTCGACGAAATACGGCTCCAGGTCTTTGATCAGATCGCAGCCGCGCACGGCATCCGGCAAATCGAAGCGCTGGTGAAAGTCGATGCAAAAGTCGCCTTTCTTGCCGACGCCTTCTCGCGCCTGGACGCAATCGAGATATACCTGATTGACGCGATCATGCGTGTTATAGACGCCGGGGTGGATCGGAACGGCGGCCGCGTCCATGCGGTAGGCGCGATAGCCCGCTTCTATGGTCAGATGCGCGCGATCCTTGATTCCCATGCCGCGGGTGACGCCGGGGATGCGGCCGGCCGTGTTATAGCATTCGCAGTAGTTGCGGACTGTGCCGCTCAAGATGGAGTGGACGGGAAGGCTGAGCGCTTTTCCCTTGATGTCCCACAGCGCCAGATCGAGCGCGCCCAGTGCGTCTTCTTTCTCGCGTCCGGCGGGGTAAAAGAACGAGCGGGACATGTCCTGCCAGAGATGCTCGATATACTGTGGGTCCTGACCGATCAGCCGGCCGGCGCACTGTTTCAAGGTGTCGCGGGCGCCGCCCTCACCGATGCCGGTAATGCCGGCGTCGGTTTCGACGGTGACGACGATGTTGCTCTGATTGAACAGGTCGTTCAGCTCGGGAGGCGCGTAGGCGCGGACGCGGGTGATCTTCATCTTCGAAATGGCCGCTTTGGCGAGCGGCAAACCGGCCACGCCCACCGTGGAGGCGGCGGCTAACGACTTAAAAAAGGACCGTCTTTGCATGATTCCTATTTTCCTTTCGCCCCATTCCGAGCCGTGACCGTGAGGGAGCGGTTGCTCATAAGAAGCTAGAATACCAGCCGCAGCGATCCTTGCAACTCGCGCGGATTGCCTACGATGGAGCTGATGATTCCGGCTGAGCTGCTGCCGATGGTGGCGTTCGGCTGTCCGAATTGCGGATGGTTGAGCAAGTTAAACGCCTCGGCCCGGAATTGCACGCGGAAGCGCTCATGAATGGGAAAATCCTTGAACAGCGATTGATCGAGATTGGTTCGCCCAGGTCCGAACAAAGTGTTTCTACCGCAGTTGCCGTACACATACGGCGCGGGAGTCCCGAAGTCTGCGAGATTGAACCAATCGTGGAGGCTGCGCTGGCCGGACGACAGCGTTGGGTCCGCCAAGCAATTAGGGCGGCTGCCAGTGCCGGTATTTACCGTGGCGGAGCTCAACGAGGGCGTGAACGGAAGGCCGGTTTGCGTCACCAGTATCCCGTTCAATTGCCAGTTGCCGAGAAGCAACCCGGTGATCCCTTTGTTGCGGAAGCCCGGAATCGAATACGTGTAGCTGAGGGTGAACCGGTGGCGCAGATCGAAGGCAGAATTCCCGCGTTCCAGGTTCCGGTAGCGCGGATCTTGCGGCGTTCCCGTGCCGCCGCCGAAGTCCGTGCCCACATTGTCGATGGCGTGTGAATAGGTATAACCGGCGAGCATCGTCAGTCCGCGGCCCAGCCGTTTGTCCAGGCTGACCTGCAATGAATTGTAGTTGCTCAGCCCATCGGATACAGAATATGTGGCGTCGCTCAAATTGGAATCGAGGCCATAAAGAGGACGCCGCGGATTGATGGCGCC
>JBDTAT010000875.1:0-7532 GCA_039924505.1 Bryobacteraceae bacterium | reverse complement strand
GCACACCAGCGGCCGCGCCGGCCGAGGTTGCGCCGCCAAGTTCGCCGGCAGCCGACGGGGTTCGCGTGAACGTTTCAGCCACTGAGAAGACGTGGCTGTCGCTGACCGCCGACGGCAAACATCAGTTCAGCGGCGTGTTGGAGCCGAGCGAGACAAAGATGGTGGAAGGCAAGGAATCGGCGCGCCTGCGGGTGGGAAATGCGGGCGGCGTGGAGGTGCTGTGGAACGGTAAATCCATTGGACCTCTCGGCGGCCGGGGGAAGATTTGCACGGTCCTCTTTACCAAGGACAAGTACCAGATCTTACCCGACGACGACGACGCACTGTAGGGCGGTTGGGCGGCGCATCCAAGGAATTCGCGCAAAACGTTTCTTACTGCTTTACGGCGTGATCCAGAATAGCTGCGTTCGAGACCGCCGTATCCCGATTCTCGGACTGTAAAATGACGTGTGTCGCGGTGATGGCGGTCAGTATCCCCTGTTCTCCGGCGACCTCAAGCCGCTTGCCAATGACAAGAATCTTGCGCGCATAGAAGCCGGCGGCCACGTTGCGAACGATGTCGCGGGTGCCCAGCCCGAAGGCGAGTCCGAACGCCAGCGCGGCCCCTCCCAGCACAAAGCTGGTCACGATGCGGACAATGTCCGTATCGATCTTCAGCTGGGCGATAGCCATCATGGCGCAAACGAAGAGGATGACGCTGGAAACCAGTTTTCCGAGCGCGGGCGCGAACTCGATTCCCGAACTCTCCGCCGACTGCGAAACGGTCTGGCCCGCGAACTGACCCACGCTGCTTCCCAGAATCAGGAGGAGCAGCGCCGCGACGATATTCGGCAGATAGGAGAAAAATGTGCCGATGGCGCTCGAGATCGCGAACAACCCCAGCGCATCGCCGGCGGTCTTGGCCAGCAGCAAAAGGACCAGGAAATAAGCGAGACGCGGAATGAGAATCGTCAACTGCTGGCGGATGCCGAGCCGTTGCAAGGCCCGATTGATACCCACCTTGCCGGCAAGGCCATCGAAGCGGACTTTTGTGAGCGCGTACCGCAAGACTTTTTCGATCAACTTGGCGGCCACCAGCGCCGCGGCCACAAGCAGAATCCCAACCGCCACTTTCGGGACAGCAGCGATCGTGGAGTCGGCTAAGCCGCTGAAAGCCTGGATGAGTTTGTCCTTCATGTTTAAGGCTCCTTCTTTTTTGTTCCAATCGCGCTGAATACGTGGGCCAGCAGGCCGGCCAATTCCGTCAGGATCATCTTCGGCAAATGCCAGGAATAGGAAGCGAACTGCGAGACCGTGGCGCGGCGGTAGATCTTCCCGCGGACCCGCTCCACGAAATCGGGAGACGTCTCTTGCTCCTGGTCCCGCAGCGCTTCGATGCCCTCTTCCTTCGCGTCGCCGCCGGGAGGGGGGTCTGAATCGCCGCCGTTCGGATTCATGCTGGCGCTTGCCTCCCGGCCGCAACCTGCTCACCTTGGTAGCGGCGCCTGAATTGTTCGCGTGCCCGTTTGATTCTCATCTTCGCCGCCGACAGACCGATTCCGAGCGAAGCGGCAACCTCTTCGTAAGAGAGTTCGTCCATATCGCGCAGGACAAGTGGAATGCGGAGCGCCGCCGGCATTGCATTCAAGATGTCATGGATGCGCTGGCGATTTTCCTTCGCCTCGATCCCGGTGTCCGCGACAGGCGCAACCTGCAGCTGCTCGTATTCCTCCACTGACTCCTCGTCGATTGGCTGCGTCCCCTTGCCCTCGGCTTTTTTCAGATAGTTCAAGCAGTGATGCACCTTGATGCGTTGCAACCAGTGACGGAATGAGGAGCGGCCCTCAAAAGTGCGCAAACCAAAGTAGGCCTTGACAAAAACCTCCTGGGCGAGTTCCTCCGCGACGCCTTGATCACGCGTCAGAAAGCGGCAATCGGCCAGTATCCGCATACGATATTGCTGCACCAACTGCTCAAATGCCCGCAAATCGCCGTCCCGGGCCTCACGAACCGCCCGCAGGAGTTCTTCATCGCGATCCACAATGTTCTTGTTAAAATCTGTATCCATGGTCGAACTTCAGATCTCCGAGGATCTCATAATTATAGGCAGTCCGACTGCCGCCAACGTCACTTTCCCGGTCAATTTTTGTTTAGGAAGTGTGACTTTCCGGATAGGGGGATTGTCTGAGTAAACGGAAGGGGACTCGGAGCGGCTCGCGCCGCACGCTTTGCGCTTCTGGGTTGGTCTGCGGGAGAAAGAGAAACCATTTTCCCGAAGGCGAATCTACTGAAATGAAAATTGCGCAACCAGTTCCAGTCATCCCGGCGAGGTTCCAGGTGTTTGCCGAACCACAAGCTGCAACCAATTCGTCGTGGAAACCGGCGGGGGTGGCAGTGGTTCATTCAGCCGGGGCGGGAGGCGTCATCGGCATCGACTCCGGCGGCGCCGGACTATGCCAGAATTAAGACCCAGGATCGTCGCGACGCAAGAGTAGCCGGACGTTGGAAATTCAATTCTCATCGCAAAAAAAAGGGAAGATCATGCTCAAAGATTTCAAAGCCTTCGTAATGAAGGGCAATGTGCTCGACTTGGCGGTCGCGGTCATTATTGGCGTCGCTTTTGGCGCGGTGGTGACGTCGCTGGTGAACGACGTCCTGATGCCGCCGATCGGACTGGTTCTTGGCCACATGGACTTCAAGGATCTATTCGTGGCCCTGAACGGCCAACCGTACGCGACTCTGGCCGCAGCAAAAGCGGCTTCTGCCCCGGTCATCGCTTACGGGCAGTTCGTGAACACGGTCATCAATTTCGTGATCGTCGCGTTCGTAATTTTTCTAATCGTGCGCGCGGCGTCCAAGCTGCAAAAGCCGAAGGATCCGGCGACGAAAGATTGCGCCTATTGCTGCACTCCGATTCCGATTCCGGCGAAGCGATGCCCGCACTGCACTTCCCAGCTCGCCTGAAGGTGCCAATCGACAATGAAATCGCACAACTGCCAGACTTCCAATCAACACGCGCAAAACGAACTGCGGCGCGAAACAGTTCCTGCTCCGGACGGTGGTGCGCGCCGCACCCTTTGCGCTATTTCGTTTCTCAAACGCCGGGCATCGATCGTCCTGCCTGCCGTTTTGTGCCTCTCGATGGGCGCCGCCTTCGCGGATCAAATTGTGCTGAAGAATGGCGACCGCGTGACCGGCAGCATCGTCAAAAAAGACGGCAAGAATCTCACCATTAAGACCGACCAGTTTGGCGTAGTCACCGCAGCGTGGGACCAGGTCGAATCGATCAAGTCCGACAAGCCGGTCCATGTCGTGCTCCAGAACGGCAAAACGGTCCGGGGCACGCTAGCCACTACAGACGGGAAAGTGGAAGTCGCAACCCAAGGCGCCACAGTCAGCGTGACGCCAGGGGAAATCACGGCGATCCGCGACGCGGACGAACAACGAGCTTTCGACCGGCTGCAACGGCCGGGCTGGAAAGATTTGTGGGCCGGCACCGCTAGTATCGGTTTCGCCGGCACGGCGGGTAACGCAGAGACTCAAACATTCACCACGGCTGTCAACGCAGCCCGGGTAACCAATACCGACAAGACGTCGCTTTACTTCAACTCCATCAAGGCGTCGGCTCTTGCCGGCGGCAAAAACGCGGATACCGCGCAGGCGGTTCGAGGCGGCATCGGTTACGACCACAACGTCTCCCCGCGCCTGTTTGTAAACGTTTTTAACGATTACGAATACGACAAGTTTCAGAATCTGGATCTGCGATTCGTCCTCGGTGGAGGCGCCGGGTTTCATGCGGTGAAAACCGACCGCAGCGTCCTCGATCTGCTGGCAGGCCTCGATTTTAACCGGTCCAGCTTCAGTACTCCGCTGACGCAAAATTCCGCCGAAGTCTACTGGGGCGACGACTACAGCCTCAAACTGCGCGCGGCCACGTCCCTTGTTCAGAGTTTCCGGATGTTCAACGATCTGACGGACACAGGGGCATTCCGCGCGAACTTCGACATCGGCGCCTCGACGAAATTGTCGAAATGGCTGGTGTGGAACGTATCGCTGAGCGACCGCTATCTGAATCACCCGGCGCCGGGGCGCAAGACAAACGATTTTCTATACACGACCGGACTGGGAATCGCGTTTGCCCGGTGATCGAGATCGCCGGCGAAGCACAAATCGCAACAACGGGGAGAAAAACGATGATGGACGAACTGGTCAACACAGTAACGCAAAAAACGGGCCTTAGCCCGGATCAAGCCCAGAGTGCTGTCGACTCCGTGCTGGAGTTCTTGAAACAGAGACTTCCAGCGCCGCTCGCCAGCCACTTGGACAGCCTCATCAGTGGGCAGCCGGGCGGCGGCGAAGGGCTGGCAAGCAAGGCCGGCGCCGCGCTGGGAAACCTATTTGGCGGGAAAAGCTGAAGCCGCCTTGAACAGAACGGAGAAGCCACTATGAACAGATTATTCAAGATGTCGATTATGAGCTCGGCGCTGGCGGCCACGCTCATGTTTTCCGGAGACGCTCTAGTCTCCCAGGCACTGGCAGCACCGCCCAAGACGGTAGCGAAGGCCGCGGCGGCTCCGGCGCCGTCCGATAAGGACATCGCGGACGCGAAGGCGAAAGGGCTGGTGTGGGCGAATTCGAGCACCAAGGTCTATCACAAAGACGGCCAGTTTTACGGAAAGACCAAGCACGGCCAGTTCATGAGCGAAGCCGACGCTCAGAAGGCCGGCTATCATGCCGCCAAGCCGTCGGCGGTTGTGAAAAAGAAAGCTGCCGTCACCAAGAAGTAGCGTTGCTATCGCGGAGCCGCACAACAGCGGCTCCGCAGAATTGCCGCACACGACCGAGTGTGTCTGGATACTTTCACCATCGCACGGGCGTGCGCTAAAATAGCTGCTCTACTCATGCGATCCATTCAACTGGTTGGTCCGCGAACGCTCGAAGAACGTGAAATGCCGATGGCGGCCGATCCGGGGCTGGGCGAGGTGCTGGTGAAGGTGCAGGCGGTTGGCATCTGCGGCAGCGATCTGCATTGGTACCTGGACAGCCATATCGGCCGTACTCAGGTGAAGTATCCGCAGGTGCTGGGACATGAACCGGTGGGCGAAATTCTTGCGGTTGGCAAGGAGGTCCACGCCTTTCACGCGGGCGATCGCGTAGTGCTGGAGCCGACCCTGAGTTGCGGGCATTGCGAATACTGCCGCGCGGGGCGGCACAACAACTGTGCGTCCAGCGTATTTCTTGGCGGTCCCCAGTTGCCGGGATTCTTTCGCGAGTACGTGACACTGCCGGCGCACAATGCCATCGCAGTGCCGGCGAGCTTCAGCAACGAACAAGCGACGCTGGTGGAACCGCTCGCGGTCATGATGCACATACTGGAACTGATCGACGTGCGGCTGGGAGACACGGTGGCGATTCTGGGCGCCGGTCCGATCGGGATGCTGTGCGCGGCCATGGTCCGTTCGGCGGGCGCGAGCCGGGTCTTCATCGGCGACCGTGTGCCGCACCGGCTGGCGATGGCGCGAAAGATGGGCGCGGACGCCGCGATCAATACCGGGACGGACGACTTTGTGGCGGCCGTAATGGACCAGACGCGCGGGCGCGGCGTGGATCTGGCGTTCGAGGCGGTGGGAAATGTGGACATGATCAACACCGCGCTGCGAGTGGCGCGTCCGAGCGGCACGGTGGTGCTGATCGGAATCACGCCGGAGTTAAATCCGGCGATCGAGATTGACCTGGCGATGAGCAAGGAATTGCGCATCCAGGCGGTGAAGCGCTCCAATCACCGCTCGCAGGCCGCCATCGATTTGATTGCATCGGGGCAAGTTCCGGCGGCGCTGATTACACACCGGCTGGCGCTAAGCGAAACGGGAAAAGGTTTCGAGATGCTGGCGAACTACTCGGATGGCGTGGGGAAAGTGGTGATTGAGACTGGGCGATGAAAAATTTCCTGGCATTCGATCTCGGCGCCGAGAGCGGGCGCGCGATGCTGGGCGCGCTTGATGGCCGGACGATTGCGCTCCGCGAGTTGCACCGGTTTCCGAATACGCCGGTGCAAGTGTTGGGGCGGCTTTACTGGGACACGCTGCGGCTGTTTCACGAGATTGTCGAAGGCTTGATGGCCGCCGGGCGCGGGAAACTGGCCATTGAAGGCATTGGGATCGACACGTGGGGCGTCGATTTCGGGCTGCTCGGCCGCGATGGCGCGTTGGTGGATAATCCGCGCCACTACCGCGACTCCCGCACCGCCGGGGTGATGGAGCAGACCTTCGCAATCGAGCCTCGGCCGAAGATTTTTGAGCAGACGGGTGTCCAGTTCATGCCGCTGAACACGCTGTATCAATGGCACGCGATGCGCCTCCAAAACTCTCCGGCGCTCGAGACCGCGCGGCGGCTGCTGTTCATGCCGGATCTGTTCAACTATTGGCTGACGGGCGTGGCGCGGAACGAATTGACCATCGCCAGCACGTCGCAATTCTACGATACCCGCAAGAAACGCTACGCGACGGATATGCTGGGGCGATTGGGACTGGACGCAGAACTGCTGCCGGAAATTGCGGCTCCCGGTACACGACTCGGACCGCTGCTGGCGGAGACCGGCGAGAGTACCGGGCTGGCTGGAACTCCGGTGTATGCCACGGCGTGCCACGACACGGCGTCGGCGGTGGCGGCGGTGCCGGCCGAAGGCGCGGATTGGTGCTTCATCAGCTCCGGCACATGGTCCCTGATGGGCGTTGAGATCGGCGAGCCGGTGGTCAACGACGCCGCACTGGAATTGAACGTGACGAATGAGATGGGCGCGGAGGGACGCATCCGGCTGCTGAAGAACATCGCCGGCCTGTGGGTGCTGCAGGAATGCCGCCGGGCGTGGGCGCTGGAAGGCCACGAGCACAGCTATGACGACTTGGCGAAGATGGCCGCCGCCGCCGCGCCCTTCACGGCCGTGCTGGATCCGGACGCGTTTCTGGAACCCGGACATATGCCGCGGAGAATCGGCGTATATTGCGGCGGGGCCGGACAGAAGACGCCGCAAACGGTGGGAGAAATCTGCCGGACCATTCTCGAGGGGTTGGCGCTGCGGTACCGGCAGGTGCTGGAAAGTCTGGAGGCGCTGCTTAGCCGCGAGCTGAACGCGATCCATATAGTAGGCGGCGGATCGCGCAATCAAGTGTTGAATCAGTTCGTGGCGGACGCGACGGGGCGCACGGTAATTGCCGGTCCTCAAGAAGCCACGGCGGCGGGCAACGTACTGGTGCAGGCGATTGGCGCGGGATTGCTGGGAAATCTGGAGGAGGCGCGGGAGTTGGTGCGGCGCTCGTTCCCGGTGACGCGGTTTGAGCCGCACGCGCGCGGCGCGTGGAACGAAGCGTACCGGAGATTTCTGGCTCTGAAGCGGTAGGAAACGGCGTGCGCCATCTGGCGCTATACTAAGACCAGAATGGCAACGTCAAAATTTATCGCGAGGCAGTCGGCGATGCAGATGCTCGGCCGTCAAAGAGTGGCAGGGGGCGGGAAGGCGGCGCCGCGGGATCTGATGGAGCGGGTGCGCGCGGGCC
>JBDTAT010000874.1:0-3651 GCA_039924505.1 Bryobacteraceae bacterium | reverse complement strand
ATCGAACGCTATTGGCGGCAGGTGCTGGTGAGCGCGATCAATGAAGACCTGGACCGCATGGCCGCCTCGCATGGTTTTCAAGTCTTCCGGCTGGGATTTCTGGCGCGTGCGGACGCCTACGAGATGGGTGTTCCGGCGGTTCCGCTGGGCGAATTATACGGGCCGGCCGCTTGGGAGCGGTATCCCAGTGTGCGAATCGCGACGCGGTCGCCGGCTGAGCGAATCGTCATTGAAAATGGAATGGTGCGCGAGGTGACGGTGGAAGGCGCACGGCGGCGCGCGGATTTCTACGTGTGCGCGCTGCCGTTCGAACGCTTGGCAACGGTGGCCCCGGACCTGGCGCTCGATGTTTCGGAATTTTCACACTCCCCGATTACCGGCATCCACCTGTGGTTCGACCGTCCGGTGACGGAACTGCCCCATGCGACGCTGCTGGATCGTACAATTCAGTGGATGTTCAACAAGGAGAGCGGACGTTACCTGCAGCTTGTGGTGAGCGCGTCACGCAGCCTGTTGGCGACCAGCCGCGCGGACGTGATTGCATTGGCGCTACGCGAGCTGGTTGAGTTTTTTCCGGCCGTGCGCGAGGCGCGGCTCGAGAAAGCGCACGTGGTGAAGGAGGTGCGGGCGACGTTTTCGGCGGTCCCCGGCCTCGAGCAGAAGCGGCCGGTGGCTGCGACGGCGGTCAAGAACCTGTTTCTGGCGGGAGATTGGACGCGCTCCGGATGGCCGGCGACGATGGAGGGCGCGGTGCGCAGCGGCTATCTGGCCGCCGAAGCGGTGACGGCCTCGGCCGGCGCACCGCGGAGATTTTTGTTAGATGATATTGCGTAGGTGCAGGCGTTGGTGATCTACGATGGCGATTGCGGCATTTGCACGCGATCGAAGAACGTTGCGGTGCAGCTCGATTTCCTGCATACGATGCGGTGGATTCCGTTGCAGAGCGCCGAGGCCGGGGAGCAGGGAATTGCTCCCGAAGATCTGGAGCGTGCGCTTTATCTGGTTCATGGCGGACATCAGGCGGCCGGGTTCGCGGCGTTCAAGCGAATCTTTGCGCGGCTGCCGCTGTTCTGGCTACTCGTGGCGCTGGCGGTGTGGATAACGCCGTGGTCGGCGCTTGCGGTGGTGCTGTTGTTTTCGCCGCTGTCGAATCCCGTCGGCAATCGCGTGTATGAATGGGTGGCGCGGAACCGCTATCGGCTGGCGGGATCCACGTGCAAACGGCGCTTTTGAGATAATCGGAAAACAATGCTAAAACTTGCGCTGGTGCTCATCGGATTGCTGCTGCCATTGTCGGCGGCGCAAATGACCAAGCTGCACGTTTCGGTCACCACAGTGGACGGTAAACCGATCGACCGCGCCAGCGTCATCGTGCGGTTTGTCCAAGGGCGGTCGAAGGTGAAACTCGGCAAAAAGATCCGCGAGACGTGGGAGCTGCGCACCAACCAGGAAGGCTTTGCCAGCATTCCGGAGATTCCGGAAGGCAAGGTGCTGGTGCAAGTGATCGCCGAGAATTATCAGACGTTCGGCGATTATTTCAACGTGGAGCAGGCGGAGCAGACGCTGGCGATTAAGTTGAAGCCGCCCCAGCCGCAATACTCAGCGCATTAGTCTACCGCGGCGATGGCCGCAATTTCAACTTTTACATCGCGCGGCAGGCGGGCCGCTTCCACCGTGGCGCGGGCCGGCGGATTCTCGGAAAAATAACGCGCGTAGACTTCGTTCATTTTCGGGAAGTCTCCCATGTCTTGGAGGAACACGGTGGTCTTCAGGACTTGGCCGAGAGACGATCCGCAGGCATCCAGCACCGCTTTCAAATTCTCGAGGACGCGTTCGGTCTGAGCAGCGATGCCGCCATCCACCATTTCCGCGGTGGCGGGGTCCATCGGGATCTGTCCGCTCAGAAATGCGAGGCCGTTGTACACAACCGCTTGTGAGTAAGGACCGATGGCCTTTGGCGCGCTCGCGGTGGCGATAATTTTGGGCATATGTTTTCCTTTAGTTTAAAGCCGCAGCGTTCCGATAAGATCGCGGACCTGGGCGATATTTTCCTGCTGGAGAAATTGTCCCAGTTCACGGGCGATGCGCGGCGCGGCGGCGGGGTCCCAGAAATTCGCCGTGCCTACTTCGACCGCTGCCGCGCCGGCAATAAGAAATTCGGCTGCATCCGTCCCGTTTGAGATTCCACCCAGGCCGATGACCGGGATGCGCACGGCATGGGCGGCTTCGTAAACCAGGCGCAGGGCGATGGGCTTGATCGCGGGACCGGAAAGACCGCCGAATCCGGCGCCGATGCGCGGGCGGCGCGAGCGCGCGTCAATCGCCAGCGCGACGAAGGTATTCACCAGTGAAATGGCGTCGGCGCCGGCATCCTCGGCCGCGCGCGCCAGTGGCTCGATGCGCGCGACGTTAGGCGAGAGCTTCACCACCAGCGGCCGGCGCGCAATCTTTCTGACAGACGAGACCAGTTCGCCAAGCAGTTGCGGATCGCTCGAAAAATAGATGCCGCCATGTTTGGTGTTCGGGCAGGAGACGTTCAACTCATAACCGGCCAGGCCATCGGCCGCTTCGAGGACGCGCACGACTTCCAGATAGTCCTCCGGCGAGTAGCCGAATACATTGGCGAAGATCGCGGTTTCGACACGGGCGAGCGCGGGCAGCTTGTGGCGGACAAACGCTTGCACACCGATATTCTGCAGGCCGATAGAGTTGATCATGCCGGCTTGAGTTTCCCAGACACGGGGCGGATGATTGCCGTCCATTGGCTCGCGCGACAGGCCCTTCACGACAAATCCGCCGAGCGAGTTGAGATCGACCTGCTCGCGGAATTCGACGCCATAACCGAACGTGCCGGAAGCGGCGAGGATTGGATTTTTTAACGTGACGCCGCAGAGAGAAACCGCGAGAGGATTCGCGCTCATTTGCGGCCGATCGAATCAATCGAGATTCAAAACCTTCTGGATGACGCCGGTTTCCTTCTCGATTTTCTTCTGCAGCATCATGATGGAGTAGATCAATTGCTCCGGGCGTGGCGGGCAGCCAGGCACGTAAACATCGACGGGGATCACCTGATTCACCGGAATCAACGCGTAGTTGCTGAACACCCCGGTGGAAGTGGCGCAAGCGCCCATGGAGATTACCCACTTCGGCTCCGGCATCTGCTCGTACAGACGGCGGATCACCGGCGCCATCTTGTTCGAGACCCGGCCGGCGATGATCATCAGATCCGACTGGCGCGGGGAGCCGCGCATCACCTCGGCGCCGAAACGCGAGATGTCGAAACGGGAGGCGATCATCGACATCATCTCGATTGCGCAGCACGCCAGACCGAAGCTCATCGGCCAGATGGAGTTTTTGCGGCCCCAGTTGATCACTTTGTCAATGGTGGTCGTGATGATGCTGCCACCCAGAGCGTTGGCGTCATCGGCGTCGTCGAGGCGCGCGAATAACTCCGGCGGCTGGCTGATTTGAAACTGGCTGTTCGTCTCGCTGGGATTTTCTACTTCCACAACTTTATTATCTCATGGCTGTAAGTTGCTTACGCGGACGGCTCCCTGGAATCGATGCGTTACCGAGCCGCGACCGGCAGGGAGCGGTTTCTTCGGCGGGCTTTTAGTCAGGCGTGATCTCGTGCCCGGCGGTGGAGTCCTG
>JBDTAT010000873.1:0-4535 GCA_039924505.1 Bryobacteraceae bacterium | reverse complement strand
GGATGAGTACAGAATCGGCGCGGGGGTATTGTCAAACGTCACCGTCGTGCCGCCCAAGCTGGTCGGTAGTACCTGGGTATTTGCGCCAACACCCTGCTTCGGGCCTAACGCAACCCCGAATATCGTCACCAACTCACCCGGGGCGACCACGCCGTCCGCCACTCCGCTGGCTCCATTGACAACCGACGCGGCCGTAAACCCAGGCTGCGTCACTGGGGTCCCGGTAATGTTTACTTCGAAGCCCATCAGCAGCCCGGTGTTGCCGCTGTTTTTCGTGCTCTGAATCACAAGCTGCCAGTAGCCGCCGGAGAACTCGCCCTTCGAATTGGCCAGCGGCTCCTCTCCGCGAAAAGGCCCCCGACCGGCCTCCGCCGGGCAGAAGCTGCTGAACTTGGTCGGAGCGGTGTCGTCAAAAGTCGTATTCACGTCCGCCAGCCCGCTACAGTCGTTGGACAACAGCACCGTCCGTGTCCCTTGGGCGGAAAACAGGTACACGTTGAGGTCGCCCACGTTCGGGTATTGAATATTTACCTGCACCGTCACGCTGCTAACGGTTAAACCCGCCGGCACGGCAACCTGCGCCACCGTCGAGATATTCGCGGAAGAGCTTGCGATCGCTAACGGGTGATCGTTATAGGTGTAGCTGACGGTCTCGATTTGCGCGTTCGCGGCCGTCGTGGCCAAGCAGAGGGAAAATATCGTACCGGCTAACTTGCAGTTTGTCATGTTGAGTATCCTTACGTGGATTTGCCACCGCAATTTTCGGTCCACGACATTCACAAGTCCTAACCGAGCCGCGTCGAGAGCGCCTCGAACGTCCACGAATCCTAACCAAGCCGCGACCGCAAGGGAGCGGTTGTTGTAACGTGCAAAAAAAATCCTGTTTGGTTCCGGCAATTCCAGGTGAAGGAGTGGTTGACAGGTTTTGTGGGGCGGTCCCGCTGGACCGCGGCGGCCGCCTCGTCCGCCCTCCGGCAGATCGGCCATGGGTCTGGCCGCGGGCGACGGCGCCTGTTCCAAACGGCTCGCCAGATGTCGCCGGTGCAAGCGTCCGTCCACCAATCCACCACGCCGCCAAATACGGCGTTTTCCACGCGCTCCCGTACTAGAACTCACAATTTGAATTCAAATCGCTCTACTCCCAAACTTTCGGGTGTAAACTGCTTCTATTCAGTTTTCAAATAACAGCACGACTCCTTATGCTAGAAAGGTAACCATGTCCAAAGTAAAACGCCCAGGCAACCACAACGGCCAATGACAGCAGCGGCAATTTGTTTCAACCAGGCGCCTTCGACCTTCACCTTCAGGTCGTTTTCGGCAGAGACCAGTTCTCCTCGGTTCCGGGAGATCTATTGATCACGCAGTTCGCGTATCGAGCCAAGCCGGGCACGGGATCGATAAACGTGACCGACACTTCGTTTTCCATTTATTTCTCCACGTCCCCGTATGCCCCCAACACCAGCGGCGGCAACACTCTGATCACATCGACGTTTGCGAACAACCTTGGCCCGGATAATACGCTGGTCCTCTCCGGCGGCCCGGGGACGCTGTGGAGCAGCCCGGGATCCACGGGGCCGGGGCCGTGCCCCTTCGATATGGTTTTCACGCTCAGCACGCCGTTCTTATACAACCCCTCGAAAGGCTTCCTCTTGATTGATTCCCACTTCAACGGATACACCGGAGTCGGGACCGGCCAGTTTGATGTGGAATCGTTCAATTCGCCCGGCGGCTCGGTGGCCGGAGTCTTTAACTTAACCGCGGGAGCCACAACGGGCGCCGTGCAACTTTCTGGCAACGTCGTGCAATTCGGCTACACGCTGGCTACTCCAGAACCGGCTTCCTGGGCATTGATTTTGACCGGCGCCGCAGCCCTCGGCCTCGTCGGACGCCGTCGCTCCGGATACAATTCCCGCCGGTCGTAGACTCATTCGATATCTTGCGCCTCGCGCCGGCCTTAACGCCAGTCGTCGATCACGTAGGCATCGGCCCGATTGAACCCCTCCGCATGCGGACGTTGCATGGCGACACCCTGCGTGGCCACGCGATATCCGTGGGAACGCATGCGCCGGTACGCGTCTTCGCGAGCCAGGTTTACGCCGGCCTCTACGGTCGCTCCACGCGAGCAGGCAAACGCTTCGCAAGCCGCTAGCAGTTTGTCGAAACGTTCACCCGCTCCCGCGCCGCCGCGGGCCGCGCCAAACTTGACGTAACACGTCTTCTCGCCGCCCTCGGATCCAGATCCGTTCAGGCACACCGCGAAAGCGTCCAGAACGCCGCGCGTGTAGGTCAACACGACGTCGCCGGTGCGCTGCGCCAGCACCGCCCGGATTTCACCCGTCAGATCGAGTCCCTTATCGATCTTATGCGTGAGTTTTCCGCATGCCTGGATGGCCTCTTCGCGCCGGCTCCTGCTGAAGGACGATAGCAACGCTGGCGTGGGGCCCGCCTCCGGCGCGTGCGTCAGGATAGCGATCAGATAGCGCGGCCAGTAGCCGAACTTCTGGTACAAGCCCACGTGCTTGGCGCTCTGCGGGAACGTGAATAGCCCCGTGTGCCGCACGCCCCATCCCTCGAATATCGTCATCGTGGCTTCCAATAGCCGCTTCCCCACCCCGCGGTCCCAGTATTCCGGCAGCACCGTCAGCGGTCCGAAGAACCCGAACGATCCCCAGCGCGTGGCGGCGTTCGATCCGATCAGCCGGCCGCCCGCGCGCGCCGCAATCACCTTGACATGGGTCGAGCGCCAGCGCGGCGCAATCAAACTGCGGTCGCCCATGAACTCGCCCGGATTGGGCAATCCCAGAAACGTTCCGAACGCCAGCCGGACAATCCGCTCCGCCTCTTCGATCTCATTGTGTTTCAACAGGCCGGTTTTGATCGGCTGATCCGTCGCCATTCGTATCACGATGTAGCTCAGTTTATCCGATCATAACCGGATCGCGCCCGAGCGCCTCCGAACCGCGACCGCTACCGAAGCCGCGACCGTGAGGAAGCGGTTGGTATGGTTATTTCACAACAGACTTACCCGGAATCGCCGCGCCCCAAAACCCAGTCACACCTCATCTTCTCAATCAAATCAATAACATCCATCTAATCCAGTAAATCCACCTGCTATTATCGTCCCGTACCCAGACATATTCTGCGTTAAGGAGAAAAAGCCATGTCCGTTCCGCGCCGTTCTCAAACCCGCGACCTGCTAGACGCCGCCTGTCCCGCCATGCCGTTCCGCACTCCCGACGGCCGCCCCTTCGCCGCCATCCCCAACGGCCCCTGCACCTTCGACGCCGTCCCGGTCTATTCCGCCGCCTTTCGCGATTGGATGGTCATGCGCTTCCGCTCCCAGTTCCCGTTCCCGCCCGGTGAATACGCCCTCAAACAGGTCTGCGCCCACTTCGCCTCCGACGCCCGTGAGAGCTATCGCGTCCATCCCGTCCACGTCCGCGCTGCTGGCGGCGACACCCGCATTGTCATCGACCGCGCCGGCTCCAACGGACAGTCCATCGACATCACCGCCGATGGCTTCCATCTCGAATCCAAGGAAAATATCTATTTCCAACCCTCCTCGACTCAACTCCCACTCCCAATTCCGAAAGCATCCGTGGATAATCCATTCGATAAACTGCAATCATTACTGCGATTATCCGCCGAAAGCCTGAAAAAATGCCGCGAATGGCTCGCCGCCGCTCTTCACCCCACCGGCCCATACCCCATTCTCATCGTTGATGGTCCCTCCGCCTCCGGCAAAACCACGCTCGCCCGCGCTCTTCGCGCCCTCATCGATCCCAGCACCGCGCCCATCACGCCGCACCCCGCGACGGAGCGCCAGGTCCTTCGTCACGCCCATCGCGGCCGCATGCTCCTCTACGATCACGTCACCCATCTCGCCCCGCGCGTCCTCGACGCCCTCGCCCGCGTTTCTTCCGGCGCGTCCATTGAACTCCGCGAGCCGGGAGACGGCGGCAATCCCATCGCCGTCTCCGTCTCCAATCCCATCCTCCTCACCGCGAATGAAAACTGGAAGCCGCGCGCCGACATCGAATCCCGCGCGGTCCGCGTCTCACTCGACGCCATCCCCGAATCGGAGCAGCGGCCATTCGATGAAATTCGCGACGCCTTCGACCTCCTGCACCCGGCTCTACTCGCCGCGCTCTGCGCCGACCTCGCCGGCTTCCTCAAATCCAAATCGTGGCCGCTCGTAGTGCGCCGCGTCATACCGCGGCCGGCCGTTCCCATTGCGCCGCCGCAGGCCGCGCCTTTACCGGCCAGCGCCGCGGTCGCCGCTCATTCCACCCGCCGGCCCCGTTCCCCGGTCCCTCCCATTCCCTCACCAGGTGTTCATCCGGCGTGCGTCGTAAAACTGGATGAGGCGCAGCGGCCCGGAACCTGACTTATACTGGAGGAAACTCTCGCGGCACAGGTAACTATGACAAAAATTTTTCTCACCCTCGCTCTAGCTGTTTTACTCGCCGCCCCTGCGGCGTTCGCCCAGTCCGAAGTAGGCGGAGCCACGCTCAACGGCGCGGTCCTCGACCCCT
>JBDTAT010000872.1:0-6592 GCA_039924505.1 Bryobacteraceae bacterium | reverse complement strand
GGACGATTGATGTTTCCGATTCACAACGAGAGCGGCAAGATCATCGCGTTCGCCGGCCGCGCGCTGCGCGAAGGCGATGAGCCGAAATATCTCAACTCGCCCGAGACGGCGCTTTATCACAAGACCTACGTTCTCTATAATCTTCACCGCGCCAAGGACGCCGTCCGCAAGCTCGACCGCGCCATTCTGGTGGAAGGCTACATGGACGTGATTGGCGTTTATTCCGCGGGCATCCGGGAAGTGGTGGCGAGCTGCGGCACGGCCCTCACCAACACGCAGGTGCGCTCGCTGAAGCGCCATTCGGAAACCGTCGTCGTCAATTTCGATCCCGACGCCGCGGGCACCAATGCGGCCGAGCGGTCGATTCAAATGCTGCTGGACGAAAGCATGCGCGTGCGCGTGCTGGAGCTGGACGGCGGTCTCGACCCGGATGAGTTCGTCGCCGAACACGGAGCGGATGGATACCATGCGTGCGTCGAGAAAGCTCCGGGGTACTTTCAGTGGCTGGCGGGCCGCGCACGCAAACGCTTTGATACGCGCACCTCGGAAGGCCGCATGGACGCGCTGAACTTTCTGATGCCGGCGGTGCAGCGCATCTCCGATAAGCTGGAGCGCGCAGCCGTGGCCGGCGAGGTGGCCGTCCTGCTCGGCGTGGAACAGGGACTGGTGCTCGAACAGTTCCGCAAAATCGCGGTGGATCGGCGGGGCGCCGTGCCCGCGCGTCCCCCGTCCGCCGTTCCCGTCATCGAACGAATTCTGATTCATTCGATTCTGGCGAGCAGCGAGACGCGCGGCGAGATACTGCCGCGTTTACGGGATCTCCCCGCGGTTGCGCGCTTTCAGACCCGCCTTATATTCGAGATCCTGCTTGGCTTGGAGGAGGCGGGCGAGCCGATCACCTTCGCACACCTTGAAGCGCGCCTGCCGGAGAAGGAGTGCGGCCTACTGCATGAGGTGATTTCAGCCGATGAAATCAGTGAGGAAGTAATCGGCCTGGAACCGGCGCTCGCGTGTCTCCGCGAGCTGGAATTGATGGATGGTGAGAAGCGGACGGCCGATCTGAAGACCCGCATCAAAGACGCCGCGCGGAACGGGAACATGGAAGACGCGCTTCGTTGGACCGGCGAGCTCGACAGACTCAAGCGCGCCGGTCCGGCGTAGAAAAATCGGCGGATTGCCTTGGCCGCGGCGCTGCGTGGGTGTTGTACACTGAATGGGTCCGGTATCTTCTAAGGGGAAGTATCCGGAAGCTGGGGAGTCGGGGTCCGTGGCAGCAGACGACAAATTCAGCCGTTTGAAGCATCTCATGGATGCGGGTAAGGAGAAAGGCTTCGTACTGTACGACGAGGTCAATGAACTGCTCGCGGAGGACTTCGCCGGAGGGCGTGAGCTCGACGACCTCCTGACGGATCTCGATAGCGCTGGCGTTGAGATACTCGAAGAACCGAAGATCGAGTTCGATAAAAAGATCGAGGAAAGCGAAGATCTCGGCGACCTTGAATTTCCGCAAGACTTCATCGACAAGACCAACGATCCCGTCCGTATGTACCTGCGCGAGATGGGCACGGTTCCCCTGCTCACGCGCGAAGGCGAGATCGAGCTCGCCCGCCGCATCGAACACGGGCAATCGAGCGTCCGCAGGTCGCTCTCCCGTTCGACGCTGGTCATCCGCGAAATTCTCCAACTGGCGCAGGAGCTGGATGCCGGCGGCGTTTCAATTCGCGACATTCTGATCCTCCCCGACCTGCTGGTCACCGACGAGAATCTGGGCGAGCACCGGGACGAGTTTCTTCAGATGATCGCGGAGATCGAAAAACACTCGAAAAAAGCGCAGCAATTCCGGCAGAAGTTGCAGGCCATCTCGCGCAGCATGAAGCCGAAGGAGCACCGCAGCCTCCGCTGGAAGCTCGCCCGCACGATGATTCACGTTTCGCTGGTCATTCGCGGCATTCATTTCAGCTTCTCCATCCGCCGCGCTTTGGCAGGGCGCCTCCGCCACGCGGTGGAAGAGCTGCGGCCGCTTGAAAAGGAGATCGCGCGCATCCAGCGCAAGCTGGAGACGCCTTCGGGCTCGGGACAGGCCCGCGATCTGCGCAGGGAATTGCGCCAGCACAGCCAGCGCATCCAGCAACTGGAGGAAGAGTGCGGCGCTTCTGCGACCGAACTGCGCCGCACGCTGCAAATCGTCGAACGCGGCGAGATGGAAGCGGAGATCGCCAAGAAGCAGCTTATTGAAGCCAATCTCCGCCTCGTGGTTTCCATCGCCAAGCGCTACACCAACCGCGGCCTGCAGTTTCTCGACTTGATTCAGGAAGGAAACATCGGCCTGATGAAGGCCGTCGATAAGTTCGACTATCAGCGCGGGTACAAGTTTTCGACCTACGCCACTTGGTGGGTCCGCCAGGCGATCACCCGCGCCATTGCCGATCAGGCGCGGACCATTCGCATTCCTGTGCACATGATCGAGACCATCAATAAGCTGGTGCGCAGCCAGCGCCAGCTCCAGCAGGAGTTGGGCCGCGAACCGACCACCGAGGAGTTGTCGGTCCGCATGGAACTTCCGGTTGGCAAAGTGCGCAAAGTGCTGCGCATCGCGCAGGAGCCGATATCGCTGGAAACGCCGGTGGGCGAAGAAGAAGAGTCGCACCTGGGCGATTTTATTATCGACCGCCGCGTGACGTCTCCCTCGGAAGCCGTCATCAATTTGAATCTGCGCGAGCAGACCGCCGAGGTGTTGAAGACGCTCAGCCCGCGCGAAGAGAAGATCATCAAGATGCGCTTCGGCCTGCAGGATGGCAGCGAGCACACTCTCGAAGAAGTGGGCCAGCACTTCGCCGTCACGCGCGAGCGTATCCGGCAGATCGAAGCTAAAGCGTTGCGCAAGCTCCGGCACCCCAGCCGCAGTCACCGCCTCCGCGCGTTTCTCGATACCAGTATCCGGGATTGAGCGTTGCCCGTTCCGCGGCAAGCCCGCGCTTCCCGCTCACCAGTGCGGCCGTATCCATCGCGTTCAAGCCCAAATGCCTAATACACTCGCGCAACACGAAGCCGCCTGGATGCATTGGGTTCTCGATCGCATCTGGAAACATCCCGCGTCACCGCCCGCAAAACGGCGCGATGAAAGACTAACTCAACGTTCAGTTCCCTTCTCCAGCGCAGTGCCCAATTGGATTGAATCGCATCAATCCACCACTCCGCCACGCCCTGCGAGGTTGCGTTTTTACCACGAATCAAGCTAACCTTCTGTGTGGGAAGACCGTCTTCTTTTAGTTAGAGTGTTTTGGAAGTATATCTTCGCGAAGCGCAAAGGGTGCGGCGCGCACCATCGTCCGGGGCAGGAACTATTTCGCGCCGCACTCCGTTTTGCGCGGGTTTCTGAGGAGTTCGTGACAGAAGGCGGAAGTCTGACCAGCCGTCTTCTCCATCGGTAGGTCTATTGGATGCCGGCACACAGCACTGGCGCGTCAGCCGCGCCCGACGTTTCGCCGCTTGCCCCGCCGCTTGCGCCCGGTCTGATGCGTCCGGAGCCGGACGGCCCGCGCCGCGCCCGCTGGCCCTGGGCTATCGTCGTTGCCGCGGCGCTCGCCGGCGGTATTCTCTATTGGCGTCATCGCGCCACCGTCGAATCCGCGGCCGCCCCCGTCGCCACCCTCCGCACCGCGGCCATCACGTCCGGCCCCCTCGAATCCATCCTCCGCCTTTCGGGATCTACCGGCGCGGAAAATTTCGCCCTGGTCATCGGCCCGCAGTTGCGCGGCAGCCGTTCCGACAGGGTTCGCAGCTTCAACGCCGCCCCCGCCACCACTCCCAGTTCCTCCACCGCCGGCAACTCCTCCAGCACGGCCTCTTCTTCAACTTCGTCGTCAGCTTCCAGTTCCATGTCAAGCAGTTCAACTGCCACCGGAACCGCGGCCACCACCACTCCGGGCGCTAACACCGGCGCCGCCAGCGGTCCCGGAGCCAACATGTCCGATGCATTAAAAGCCTCCACCAACCGTCTCGCAGGCGCCCCCGCCTCATCCGCTCCGGCCTCCGCATCGGCCGCCTCCCCGGCGGCAAGTTCCACCGGCAGCATTATGCCGCAATCGCCCACCATGGGGTCGGATGGGATCGGCACCACCAGTTCCCAACTCTCCGGCGGCTCCGGCGGCCCGCCCGGTATTGGTTCCAGCACCGCAGGGCCCGGCGACTTTTCGCTCGTCTTGCTGAAAGTGGTCCCGCCCGGCTCGCATGTCAAAAAGGGCCAGGAGATCGCCGAATTCGACCGGCAGTACATGCTCCTCCGCCTGGACGACTACCGTGCGTCATTGGTAATCGCCGAAAACAATATGCACGTGGAAGAGGCGCAAATCGCCGTCGCCCGCAAAGCTCACGACCAGTTGGTCGCCTCCGCCAAAGGCGACCTCGACAAAGCCCGTCTCGATATGGAAAAGATTCCGGTTCTTTCGGCCATCGACACTGAACGGACCAAGCTCGCCCTCGCCGAAGCCGACGACCGTTACAAGCAACTGCTCGCCGAAGTGCCCTATGTCGATGCCTCCGAAAAGGCGCAGATCCGCAACGATCGAATAAATCTTCAGGAAACTCAAATCGAGTTCAAACGCGCCGAAACCAACGCAGGTAAATTGGTCGTCAAAGCCCCCATCGACGGCCTCACCGTGATGGAAAACACATGGCGCGGCGATCAGCTTGGCGCCATTCAGGCCGGCGATCAGCTCTTTTCCGGCCAGCCTTTTCTCTCCGTCGTCGATCCGGCCTCCATTCTGGTCAACTCCAGAGTCAACCAGGTGGACGCGCAGCGCTTGCGCATCGGCGCCAAGGCCCGCATCCGCTTCGACGCATACCCCGATCTGGAATTGCCCGGGCACGTCTATTCCATCGCCAGCATGCCCAAGCCGGGTACCTTCCGTGCCAGCTTCGTCGCCGAAATTCCGGTCCGCATCAAGCTCGACAGACTCGACCCGCGCGTCATTCCGGATCTCTCCGTCAGCGCCGACATCGTTCTCGCTGCCGAGCCGAAAACCACCATCGCCCCGCTGGCGGCAATTTTCCGCGATCCCGGCTCGCGCGATTCCAAGCCCTATGTTTTCCTTCGCGGCCCCGCCGGCTGGACGCGTACAGAAGTGGAGCTGGGTCTCGCCAGCAACGTCGCCGTCTCGGTCCGCTCCGGCGTGAAACCCGGCGATAGGGTCGCGCTCGATCCGCCCCGCGGCCCAAATTCCTCCGCCGTGGAAGTTCGCAATTGATCCTGCTTTTGTTTCGAGAATTTAATCATGTCTAAAGACGTAAAGCCTAAGCAGAGGATCGGTCACAAGTCCTCCCCCCGGAAGACCATCGCCATCTGGACCCTGCTCGCCGCCGCCTGCGCCGGCGCGGTCTTCGCCGCTTATCATTACACCGGGAACACCAAGGTTGAGGTTCCGGTGGCGCGCGCCCGTATCGGCGAGTTCGTTATCGCCGTCAACACCCGCGGCGAAATTCATAGCGTGCGCTCGGTCTACATCACCACGCCGCAGGTGCCCGATCCGCACATCGTCAAGCTCGCCGAATCCGGCCGCCCCATCAAAAAAGGCGATGTCGTCGTCGCCTTCGACCCCGCTCAAGAAGAGCAGACCTATCTCGAAAAAGACACCAGCGTCAAAACCGTCGATAGCCAGATCGTCCAGACGAAAGCCACGCACCAGATCACCAATGAAATGGACGGCATGGACCTGCTCACGTCAACCTATAATGTGCAGCGCGCCAAGCTCGAGGCCGGCAAAGCCGAAATTCTCTCGAAAATCGACGGTGAAAAAGACCTCATCGACGTCGGCGTCTCCGAAGGAGCACTCTCGCAGGAAAATACCACCATCGATTCCCACAAGGTCACCGAAAAGGCCGATCTCGACCGCCTCGCCCAGTTGAAAGACAAAACCCTCCGCGATCTGAATCGCGCCAAAGGCTATCTCTCGATGATGGTCATCCGCGCGCCCATCGACGGTATCGTGAACATCCTGCCCAATTTCCGCAGTTCCGGCTCCTTCGGTTCCTCGCCGCCGCCGTTCAAGGAAGGCGACCGCGCTTGGACCGGCGCCCAAATCGCCGAAATTCCCGACCTCTCCGAAATGCGCATCGAGTTGAAGCTCGACGAAGTCGATCGTGGAAAACTTCAACTTGGCCAGTCCGCGAAAATCCGCGTCGACGCCCTTCCGGACAAGGTTCTCTCCGCCTCCCTCGATTGGATCAGCCCGATCGCCACTGTAAATTTTCGCGGCCCCTGGATGAATGAGAAAGTATTCCCAGCTCGCGCGACGTTGAAAACTCTCGACCCCCGCCTGCGCCCCGGAATGAGCGCCAGCGCGGAAATCGTGCTCGAAAGCCAGCCCAACAGCCTGCTGATTCCGGCCCGCGCCAGCTTCTCCTATCGCGGAAAGCCCGCGGTCTATGTGCAGCACGGCGCAAACTTTGTCATCCGTCCGATTCAAGTGGGACGCCGCAACGATACCGACATGGTGGTCCTGAAAGGTCTGAAAGCCGGCGAAATAGTTGCTCTCGAAAATCCCGTGGAGGCCGCCAAGAAAGCCAAAAAATTATAGCGTTTCTCGCTGTCGCC
>JBDTAT010000871.1:0-3721 GCA_039924505.1 Bryobacteraceae bacterium | reverse complement strand
AGAAACGGACGCCGCTGGGTTTCAAAACCTGTTCCACCTGGTCGGCCTGGTGTCCAACGACCGCGACCACGCGCGCCGGTGTAGTCAGCTCGCAAGCCGTAATCACAACATGTTCGATCAGCGTGAGGCCGCCGGCCGAATGCAGAACTTTGGCGCACTTGGATTTCATGCGCGTGCCGAGGCCGGCGGCGAGGATAACGATGGTGAGGGAGTTCATGAAGATTTTCCGGAAAGGCGTTCCCGCGCCACACGTTGGCGGCGCGCGCGGCGCGCCAGTTCCACACAAACGGCGGCGGCGGCGGCAGGATCGTGGCGAATTTTCCGCACGTCGTCCAGCAAATCCGCGGCCACCACTTTCAGACCCATCGCGTGGAGTTGTTCAACGTCGTTTTCGACCGGCCGCGCGCGATTGGCGGCGTACTTCCGAAGCAACGCCGGTTTCATCGGACGCGTGTTCAACACGGCGCAATCCAGAAATTGGATGCCGGCATGTTTATGCAGCGCCGCTACGTGGTCGGATGCGCCAAACCCGGCCGTTTCGCCCGGCTGCCACATCAGGTTGACGAAATACGCTGTCAGAGCGGAGGAGCGCGCGATGGCCTGGGGAATGCCGTGGACCAGGAGATTCGGGATAACGCTAGTGAACAAAGATCCGGGGCCGAGGGTGATCAAATCCGCCTCGCGAATCGCCCGCAGCGTTTCCTTTAGCGGACGGCAGTTGGACGGAAGCAATTCGATCCGGTCGATGCGGGCGCGGCTCTTACTGATACGGCTTTCCCCAGTCACCTCGGTCCCATCTTCGAGATGGGCGCGCAAGGCGACGTTCGACGGAGTGGCCGGATAGATTTTCCCGGCAATCGCCAGCACTTCGGACGACAACCGCACGGCTTGCGTGAAATCGCCCGTCAGATCGCTCAGGGCCGTGAGAAATAGATTGCCGAAGCTGTGCCCCTTAAGTCCGCGGCCCTCGGAAAAGCGGTACTGAAAAAGCCGGCTGAGCAGCGTCTCGTCTTCGGAAAGCGCCACCAGGCAATTGCGAATATCGCCAGGCGGCAGCACGGCGAATTCGCGCCGCAGCCGGCCGGAGCTGCCGCCGTCATCGGTGACCGTGACCACAGCGGTGATATCGACCACCGGGACGCCGCCGGCCGCATCGCGCGCGTGGGCGTAGCGCTTCAGACCGTGCAGCAGCGTGGACAGTCCGGTACCCCCTCCCATCGCGACAATTCGGAGCGGTAAGTTTTCTTGACGCAGAGCGGGGTCCCTTAGGGTTTGTTACGAAATGACGTTACCAACCGCTCCCTCTGTAGCAGATTCCGATGGTGCGAGATGGCATTGTTATGTTGTGCGCGTGTCTCCTACGAGAATAGCATCGCATGGAGTTTAAGCTCCGTTGCCGGGACGCGCCTCTCCCCCGTAGCCGCGGCGACAAAGGCACGTCCGCCCGATCCAGCGGGGAGATGGCGCTTTTCGACGGCTTGGGGAGGGGGTTCAGGCCGATTTTTCTTCTTCGTCGTAAACGGGAACTGGATCCAAATCCTCGGCCTCAAATACTTGATCGCAATCGAGGCACCGGAGGTAATCCACCCCGTCACGTCTGGCCAAAACTTCCGTGCGGCTGTGCGTGCAGATCTGCATAACGAGTTACAGGTTACCCTTATTCTAATCAGGCGGTCCGGATTGTCAAGCCCTATGTGCGAGTCGAGAGCGGCAGCGGCGCTCCCGGCGCCCGTTGGGCCTCAAAAAGCCCAGCGCCATAACATTGCGCCGACGGTGTATCCCGCCCCGACGGCCGAAAACATGACCAGGTCGCCCTTCTTCAGCCTCCCGGCGGCTAACGCATCGCCGGTGGCCAGCGGGATGGTCGCGGCAGTAGTATTTCCGTAGCGGTCGATATTGATGAACACCTGGTCGCAGGTAAGGCCCAGGCGTTCGGAGACGGCGCTAATAATGCGGCGGTTCGCCTGGTGGGGAATCAACAGCTTCACGTCGGCGGGCGTGTATCCGTTGCGGTCCAATAGATCCCGGCACACCTCGTACATCTTGCGCACTGCGTACTTGAAGACCTGCTGGCCGTCCTGGTGGACGAAATGCATCCGGTTCTGAACCGTTTCGATGGATGCCGGCAGGCGGCTGCCCCCGGCCGGCATTTTCAGATAATCGCCACCCGAGCCGTCAATCTCATTGTAGAAATCGATGAAGCCGGCCTCCGCGTCCTCCGCGGGTTCCACGATCATCGCTCCGGCGCCGTCGCCAAACAGCACGCAGGTGGCGCGGTCGGTGTAGTCGATGATGCGCGACATGGTATCGGCGCCGATCACCATTACCTTTTTGTGCGTTCCCGCCGCCACCAGGTGCGCGGCCGTGGTGACGCCGTAGACAAAACCGGAGCAGGCGGCCACCAGATCGAAGCCCCACGCGCGCGATGCGCCGATGCGGTGCTGCACCAGACAAGCCGTGGAAGGAAATAGCATATCGGGGGTCACCGTGCAAACCAGGATGGCGTCCAACTCCCCGGCGGCGATACCACGATGCGCGAGCGCAGCCTTGGCGGCCTCGACGGCCATATCGGAGGTGGCGACATCGGGTTCGGCAATCCGCCGCTCGGCGATGCCGGTGCGGTCTAGAATCCATTGATTGCTGGTCTCGACCAGTTTCTCCAGGTCGGCATTCGTGAGCGCGCGCGGCGGAGTGTAACACCCCACGGCAGTGATCTTCGCTTTCAACAAGAACCTTTCTCCCCTCTTCGGCGGCCTGCGCCGCGCGCATCCTAGCGCTTCGACCGCGAGACGACGGCCTCTCGATCGGCAACGGCTCCCTCAGGGCGAGCGGCTCGGAAGTCCATTCTGAGCGGTTGCCCGGTACGCGCCGAATCCCGCGGTCGAAGACCTGGCACAATGGCGCGCGAGCGATCTTCCTTGATATGTTAAATTCTAATCGAATGCAAGTGCAGCCCGCTTCTAAAGAAAAACCCGCGCAAGACGGAGCGCTGCGCGCCCTTTGCGCGTCGAACGATCCCGCGCAAGACGGAGCGCTGCGCGCCCTTTGCGCTACCGCCGCCACGCCGGAAGAAATCTACACACGGGTGTTCAGCAAACTAAGGCCGCGCACGTCTCCGCCGGCGGTAACAGTCAGTTTCTGCCGGTTCGCCAATGCCAACTCTTTTATCCGGCTCGACGACGGCAAGATGACGGTGCGCATCACCGATCTATTGCACGGCGCGCCGGAGCCGGTGATGGAGGCGCTGGCGCACATTCTATTGTCCAAATTGTTCCGGCGCGAAGCCCTGCCGGAGTACAATCGCCGCTACCGGCAATATCTAAACCGGAGTGAAATGCGCCGCACTTTGCAGTTGGTCCGTCAGATCCGCGGCCGGAAATTTGTTTCCGGGCCGCAGGGCGAATGCCATGACCTGGAGACTTTGTTCGAGGAACTGAATTTCCGCTATTTCCACGGACTGATGGCCCGGCCCCTACTCGGTTGGAGCCGGCAGGCGTCGCGGGTCAACCTGGGCCACTACGACCCGTCGCATAACGCGATCATTCTGAGCCGGATTCTGGATCGCACCGCGACCCCGAAGGTTGCAGTGGAATATGTGCTGTTTCACGAGATGTTGCACCTGCGGTTCCCGGTGGATCATCGCGGCGCGCGGCGGTGCGTCCATACGCCCCAGTTCAAGGTAGCCGAGAAACAATTCGAGCGGTTGGCGGAAGCTAAGGAA
>JBDTAT010000870.1:0-5373 GCA_039924505.1 Bryobacteraceae bacterium | reverse complement strand
TTTTCCACAGCCGCCCAGCGGCGGCGACAGTGGGAAAACCTAAACCCAAATCCTCCTTACGGAGTAACTATAAGGGAGTGGTTGGCCAGGACTTTTTCAGCGCCCCTATCTGATTCCGGCTACGCCGGCTAAGGGACCGGTTATTCGCGCGGCCATCCCGCGCCGGCGGCTCGAAGCCGGACTATCGCCGCGGGAGATCCAGCAGCACCACATCCGAACGTTCCTGCACTCGTTCGAGGACAACTTCACGGCCGTCCGGAGAGATGTCGAAGTCGCGAATCTCGAAGCCGGGACCGAGCTTGGTCAACTGCCGCTCGGCGCCGGTCTCGACATCGATCCGCCATAGATCCTTATGTTGAATCTCACCGCGCAGGAATACGAGTGCCCGTCCTCCTGGCAGAACCGTCAAGTGCCGAGCCCCCCGCGTCAGGGTCAGGGCCGGAAGCGGATGCGCTGCACCGGCGGTCGTGACGGCTTTCACCGGAAACGTGGTTCCGATGTCGGCGCCGGAGTAGACAACGAACCCGCCGCCGGGCGCCCACGCTGGATCAACCGAGTACTCACGGACGAACAGCGCGGGCGGGCGGCCGTCCACCGGAATTTGGAAGAGGCGGGGGGCGCCGCGATCCTCCGCCGCCGAGGTGATCGATTGTTCGCCGGGCGCCCAGGCTGGAGCGCCCTGCAGGTCGAGTGAATCGGACACAATCCGTGCGTTCGTGCCGTCGGCTTTCATCGCGTACAACAGCTTCCGCCCGCGTTGCACCGCGGAGAATGCGATATACCGCCCATCGGGGGCGATCGCCGGTCCGCCGAAAATCCGCGCTCCCGGACCGCTCCACAACTCGGCGCTGATGCCGTTCGCGAGTTTCCAGATACTCTCGCTCGTTCCGGCCGTCGAAACATACACAAGGTAGTTCGGACCCAGTCGCGGGGAGAATCCAGCGCCAGTCGTCAGCGGGATTTGAACGGCCGTCGGCGCCCCGGCGGGTGAATCCGCGACCGGAAAGCGCCAGAGCGATCTCTTCGGACTTGCGCGCGTGACCACCAGACGACGGCCATCGGCGCTGGCCGCCAGCGACGTGTACCGGTCAAGACCGGTGCTCAGCCGGTGGGGAATGCGGCGCTCAACGTCCATGCTATAGAGCCACGGACCCGAACCATCGGGATCGCCCGCCAGGTACAGCAGTGTCCGCCGATCCAACAGAACCGGATGACTCACGCGTCCATTGTGCGACGTGATCCGTTCCGTTGCTCCGCCCTGTGGACGAATGCGCCAGATGTCCAACTTGTCCGGGAGAGAACCCTGGACGAAGTAGATGAATGCCGCGTCGGGTGCCCATAACGGGAAGTGGCTGTGGGTTCCGGCAGCCGCCGTGAAGATGGGCCGGCCCTCCGATCGCCGGCCGCCGCCTGATACGAACAGCGGGTCTCCCGGTCCGGGCGTGTGGTACGCGAGTCGAGAGCCGTCCCGCGACCAGTCGAACTCCGCCACGTCTTCCAGGTATGGCCGCGGCTCGCCGCCCAGTGTTGGCGCCGCCCAGATGCCGATATCGCCGTTCGCCCCATCCGGCTTGCGCATCCAATAGGTGGCCAGCGAGCCATCGGGCGAGAACCCCAGCGCGCGGATCGATGGATTGACGAGTTCCGCCGCGCTTCCCCGCGTCAGGTTGTGGAATTGGCCCGAACCGGCCTGCGTAACCCAGACATCCATCTGTCCGCCCCGGTCCGACAGAAACGCCAGGAAATGACCATCGCGCGACACGGCAGCCGCTTGCTCCACTCCATCGAAATCCGTGACTGTCTGAAATTGCGCTCCGGCGATGGGGCTTCGCCAAAAGTACTCTGTCGTTTGCAACCAGCGACTTGCGCCCATAGCCAGTACGACCGCCGCTGCCAGCGGCAAGAGGAACCTCCATCTGGTTAGGGAGGCCGATATCGCCGGGCGCGCCGACTGTGTAGGGGGATCGGGTGCAGGGGCAGGGTTCCCGCCGGCATTGTTCCCGTTGTCCTGCTCACGTCGAACCGCTTCGCTGGGCGCTGGTCGAGGATTCCGGCTACCCGCCCACGCGTCCAATTCCTCCCGAGACGCGTAGACCGAGCCAATCCTGTCATGGAGGTGCCGGTGAACGGGCATTCCCTCCCGTTTCTCCCAGCGCTGGACCGTCGTCACGTCGCGATTGAGGTATGTCGCGATTTCCTTCCACGAATCCAGCCGGTCTTCGGGCGGCCTCAGGGATGGTGGTGTGCCAGGGAATGGTTCACCCATCGCAGTCTCCTGTTTGGTCCGCGGTTGTCGCGAGCCGGATAAAAGGATTGTAACCTAGGCGGCCGGTCACGGCAAAGCACGGCATTCAATGGCAAATAGAAGGACCCGCTGCAATTCTGCGCATTGCCGTTTGCCGATACCCGGCAAAATGTCCGATCCTGTTCGAGCGCCTCCATCAGGCGGCGCTAACGAAAAAAAAAGGAGGTTAATATGCAAAGAAAATTGACGTGGGTGGTAGTCATCCTGATGACCGCGGTTGCTACAAGGACGGTCCAGGCCAAAGATTGGCACGCAATAGTGGGCGCGGAGAGCCCTTATGGGGGAAGCCAGGCTCTGGGCTTTTTGCCGAATGAACTTTGGGTCCATACGGGCGACAGCATCCGTTGGACCTTTCCCACACATGAGCGCCATACACTGACGTTTTTAAAACCAGGTCAGATAAGACCACCTGGGTTTGGTCCCGTCTTCGACGTCCCGGTGGGGTGCCCAGGGATTACTCCGGATGGATCCAGCTTTGATGGTTCCACTTGCGTCACCTCAGGGATCTTGCGATTGGATGACAATACGAAGTCGACGGAAAATGCGCCGACATATTCCGTAATTTTCCCTGCTGCAGGTAACTTCAAATTTGTTGACCTGCTTCACGCGGACATGAGCGGCGTGGTTCATGTTCTGAACCTGTCCGAGACCCTTCCGCACGACCAGGACTTCTATGATCGGCAGGCTCGGGGCGAGCAAGCGCTGTTGTTGGGGGACGCCTCTCGCCTGGCGGGCCGGGGAACTCCTGGCGATAACGGTGGAGCGCAGACCAACGACGTGGCCGCCGGTATCGGCGAGGTCGTGACTACGACTGGCGCAGGTTTACAGACCGCATCACTGATGCGGTTCGTCCGGGGTACAATCGTCGTGCGCGTCGGCGACACAGTTGAGTGGACGAGTCTCGACCCATCGATAAACCACACGGTGACCTTTGGGACGGAACCTGCGGATCCCCGGCCGCCTTCGGCAAATGTGCAGCCGACCTCGGACGGGGCCAGGCAGGCGGTAATCGGCTCATCTGCGGATAACGTGAACTCGGGATTTTTGTCTCCCGCACCCCAAGATAGGGCGAATCTGGCCCAGTCGCCTCTGGGTGTAACCCGCTTTCGGGTGACCTTCACATCTCCGGGCACTTTCAATTACATCTGTGCCATTCACGACGACCTCGGCATGAAAGGGACGGTCATCGTTCACTGATTAGGTACTTCAAATGAAATCTCGCTTTTTCGGTTTAATCCTCATTCTCTCGTCTTTGGCGCCGGCGCAACGGGTCAAAAGCGACACGTACCGGGGCGGGCTGGTCACGCCGCCCCTGCCGAAACCCGCATTTGTTCTCACTGATACCTCCGGCGCTCCGTTTGATTTCTGGAGTAGAACCGCGGGGTCGGTCACGCTGCTCTTTTTCGGCTATACCAATTGCCCCGATCAGTGCCCCATGCACATGGCGAATATTGGGGCGGCTCTGAAGAAATTACCCCCCGGTATGGCTGATCAGGTCAAGCTCGTTTTTGTTACTACCGATCCGGCACGGGACACTCCGGTGCAACTGCGCCGATGGCTCGACAATTTCGACAAACATTTTGTCGGCCTCACGGGAACCGAAGCTGCTCTCGAAGCGGTCCAGAAGGCTGCGGGAGTTCCTCGGGCCCACAAAACAGAGCTTCGCAACGGCAACTATGGAGTGGCGCACGCCAATTTTGTTGTCGCGTATACCAAGGACAATCTGGCCCATCTCATCTATCCTGGCGGGGTAAGTAAAGACGACTGGATACACGACCTGCCCCTCTTGATTAAGGAGACTTGGTCGCACCCATCAGCCGATCACAGCGGAACAGGGCAGTAAACACGGTAAATAGGGCGCTTACCGTCAACATGGCGCCCTACGCCGAAATCCCGAGTACCAGGTGATCGTCCCACCGCTGGGCTGAAGCCGGACTATCGCCGCGGAAGATCCAACAGCACCACATCCGAGCGCTCCCGCACTCGTTCGAGGACAACTTCCCGGCCGTCTGGGGAGATGTCGAAGTCGTGAATGTCGAAGTCGGGAGTGAGGTTGGTCAACTGCCGCTCGGCGCCGGTCTCCAGGTCAAGGACCCATAGATTCTTATGCTGAATATCTCCTCGCAGGAACACGAGTGCCCGTCCTCCGGGGAGGAAGGTCAGGTGTCGAGCCCCCCGAGTCAGGGTCAGGGCCGGCATGGAATGCGCTGCGGCCTCTGCAGTGACGGCTTTCACCGAAAACTGGGTGCCAATGTCGGGTCCCGAGTAGACAACGAAGCGGCCGCCGGGAGCCCACGCCGGATCAACCAAGTACTCCTGAAGAAAAGGGACGGACGGGCGGCCATCGATCGGCACGCGAAACAACCGCGGAATACCGTGATCGCTGGCCGCTGAGGTGATCGATTGTTCGCCGGGCGACCAGGCTGGAGCGCCCTGCAGGTCGAGTGAATCGGAGACAATCCGTGCGTTCGTGCCGTCGGCTTGCATCACATACAAGGACGTTCGCCCATGTTGCCGGACGGAGAATGCGATATGCCGCCCATCGGGGGCAATAGCCGGGCCGCCAAAGACTTGCGCTCCCGGGCCATTCCACAACTCCGTGCCCGTGCCGTTCGCGAGTTTCCAGATACTCTCGCTCGTTCCGGCCGTCGAAACATTGGGCGACGTGGTGAACACGACGACGTAGACTCCGTACGCGTGGGCAAACTTTACGCCCATGTGACCCAGCCCACCGAGACCGGCGACGCCAACCTTCTTGCCCTTTGTGACGATGCTATCGGAGTAGCCGCCATAGGTCACGCCTCCCAGATGCTTGTCCGGGGAGTTGAACGTGAGCGTCAAATCCGGGCAGAAGTTCTCAAGCCCCGCTTTGCACCGCGGGCAGGTACGATCCGAATCGACCAGGCAGCCGACGGCCGCGAGGTCACCCGGTTTCTAATTCGCAACCGCCGCGCCGGCCTTGGTGACACGCCCGACGATCTCATGGCCGGGGACGATCGGGTAGGCCGTGGGCATGAACTCGCTCCACTCGTTGCGGACCGCATGGAGATCGGAGTGGCAGATGCCGC
>JBDTAT010000869.1:0-2555 GCA_039924505.1 Bryobacteraceae bacterium | reverse complement strand
AATTACGAAGGCACCCGCATCCGGCAAGGGAGAGCTTCTTCGCCGGTGGTGCCGTCGTCCGCATTCCGGAATGGCGATTTTTCGTCGTTGAGCACGCCCATTCTCGATCCTTTGACGAAGATACAATTCCCCGGCAACATCATTCCGGCGAACCGGATTAACGCGGCGACCTCATCTTTCCTCAAGTTCATTCCACTTCCCACAACCGCGGCCGGAACGGCTCCTTACGCCGCGCCGTTTAGCAGCGACGCCGACCAGGCGAACGTACGATTGGACCAGCGCCTGGGTTCGAAGAATACGCTGTTCGTCCGGGAGTCGTATGGCCGCCGCAACGATTTCAATCCAGGGGCTTACCCGCAAAACGGCGGGTTCACGCAAGACAACCGGACTCATAACGCCGTCGTTTCGGACACGCATATCTTCTCGCCCACCGTGATTAACGAACTGCGCCTGGGCTACACGCGGTTCTACAACGCAAACATCAACCAGGGGCTCGGCACGAATTATACAACCCAGGCCGGCATCGGTGGATTCGAGCTGACGTCGCTCAATTTTCCCGGCTTTCCGCAACTCTCGATCTCCGGATTTGCGGGAATCAACGGCAATGCCTTCCAACCCTTAATCAATCCGACGGACGCCTATGAGATCGTCGAAAACGTCCACTGGATTAAAGGCGCGCATACGTTGACATTGGGCACGGATCTCCGCCAATTACGCTTTACATCGACTAACTCGGCCTTCTCGCGCGGCAGCTTTAACTTCACCGGCGCGTACACGGGCAATGGCTTCGCCGATTTTCTGACCGGCTACCCGCTCTCCGGCACGCGCGATTTTCCGCGGAACCAGTTTGGCGAATACGACGATCGGTATCATTTCTACGTTCAGGACGATTGGAAGGTCAACTCGCACCTGACCCTCAACCTCGGCTTGCGCTACGAGCTCAATCTGCCGCCCGATTTTCTCAAAGGCCAGGCGGCCAGGTTCGATTTCGTGACTAATCGCATTCAGGTGATGAATCAGGCAAATGGTCAAATCAACCTGACTACGCAACAGGTGGCGCAGTTCGCGTATCCGGCTTTCAAAGACGTTTTTCAATCGCCGAAAGACGCCGGCCTGCCCAACAACCTGATCTTCACCGACAAGAGGGATTGGGCGCCGCGACTTGGCTTGGCATATCGTCCGTTCAACGACAACAAGACCGTCGTCCGCGCCGGTTTCGGTCTATTCTATCTGGCAACCAGCGGCAACAACACGGTAAGCGTGCCTGTTATCAATGCGCCGTTTATCGTGGATGAGTCGCTGAACCAGCCCACCGTGAACGGTTTTCCCACGCGGCAGATTCAGACTTTCTTTCCGCCTTTCAGCTCGAGCGCGAATTTCCAAACGCCGCTGGCGTTCGGATTCGATCCGCACATGGTCACTCCGCGCGTAACGCAGTACAACATCGCCGTGCAGCGGGAACTTGCCGCCAATTTTGCGGTGGAAGTGGCTTACCTCGGAAGCCAGTCACACCATCTCGAGCGTGAAGTGCAGCCGGCCAATTTTCCGCCCATCAATCCGAACGATAACCGGCCTCTCCAGCAGCGGCTGCCTAACCCGCGGTTTGCCGTGGGCGACTACTTCGACACCAGCGGAAACGCGAACTATAACGGCCTTGAGGTGAAGCTCGAAAAGCGCTACTCGCACGGGTATCAATTCGTCCTGGGCTACAACTGGAGCAAGAATATCGACATGGATACCAACGATTCCGGTAGCGGCGGCTCGGACAATCCCTACAATTACCGCACCATGCGCGGGCCGTCCGGTATCGATTTCGGTCAGCGTTTTGTCGGCAGCTTCGTACTGGAATTGCCGGTTGGGCGCGGCAAGAGGTTTGCCAGCCAGCTTCCTGGCGCCGTGAATGCGATCATTGGCGGGTGGCAGCTTGCCGGCATCGTAACGTTTCAAGGTGGTTTCCCCTTCACTCCTACGCTCGGGTCCGCCGATCCGACCAACTCTGGGCGCAACTACGGCCTGCGCCCGAACGTCGGGGGTACCGGAGCGGTTCCGAATCCCAGTCGGGATCAATGGTTCAACATCGCGGATTTCCCCATTCCCGCGAAATTTACCATTGGCAATGCCGGCCGCAACATTCTGCGAGGACCGGGGCTATCGAACCAGGATCTTTCCTTGCTCAAGGATTTTCACTTTAGCGAGAGCAAGTTCCTGGAGTTCCGCCTGGAGTATTTCAACGTGGCGAACATCACGAACCTGTCGAATCCGAACCCGTCGGTGGATCTGCCCGCGGTGGGCGGCAGGATCTTCAGCACGTCCACGGCGGCGCGTATCGGACAGGTTGCCATGAAGTTCTACTTCTGATGTCACCTGTGGCGCTCGCGCCATAATGTGCAAAAGGGCCAAGCGGCAATAGCCCCTTCGACATGATTAAATTTTGGATTCCACTATTCTGCTTCGCCATGTTCGCATCTCCAGAAAAATTGTTCGTCGCCACCCCGCTTACGGCGACCGGCTCTTTCACGGCTGAGATTGAAGGGCCGGCTTGCGACGCCCAAGGC
>JBDTAT010000868.1:0-7677 GCA_039924505.1 Bryobacteraceae bacterium | reverse complement strand
CTAATGTCTACGGGCTTCCAGCGCACGCCGAGAGCGCCTCGAACCTCCACGAATCGTAACCGGGCCGCGACCGTCAGAAGGTGTGAAAAAATCCCGAAAACCGGAGACGTGACCCCGGGGAGGGATACAAAACCATTGGACGACCCGTCACAACGCGTTATAGCCCCTCTGACTCAGTGGGCGGTTGCAGATCGAAAGAGAGAAATCTCGCGATCGAAAACCTAGCTCAAGCGGGCTTCCTCTACCCTTCGATCGTCATTCGCGCCCGCGCCCGGATGTAGCTTAACCTCAGCCCCGGTCGAAGCCCTAGAAATTCAGGCGAAGGGCCATCTGTATGATGCGAGGTCCCTGCTGAACAGCGGTCGGACGGCCGAAGTTCGCATCGTTCAGGTTGACATTGATTCCCCCAAACGAAGTCCGGTTGAAGAGGTTCGAGACGTCCGCCCGATACTCCAAATTGACGCGTTCCTTGATTCTTGTCCGCTTAACCAGAGACAGAGCCTCCGTCAGCACGGGCGGATTCCGGACGTCGTTCAAGTAGGGAGATGCCGTACCGAACTGGTACGGTCCGGGAACGGCGAATGCAGCCCGGTTAAGCCACCGGACATTCGGGTTATTGGGATCCAGAGTTGTGCGGCCGGCGCCTGTGCCGATTGCACTACCGGTAGTTATCGCCCGCAATTGCGGCGTGAACAGGACGCCAGTTCCTAACGTATTTACAGGCGCGTTAATGGCAATGGGAAGACCGGAATGGTACTGTTGAATACCGGCCAAAGTCCATCCTCCAATAATCCCTGAAATCAATGAATTGGCGCTATTCAGATACCGGCGCCCGTGGCCGAAAGGAAGGTCCCACGTGTAAACCAGGTTGAGCGTCTGGGGAACGTCCTGGATTGAGATTGCCTTTTCGACGCTGAGATTATATTGATCCTGCGGAGCGACGCCGTTGCCCGCGTTTGTATATGCGCCATTGATGGCCAGGTTCTTTTCCCAGGTGTAGTCGGCCAGCAGCGTAAACGCGCTGAAGCGCTTTTCCACCTTGACTTGCAGCGCATTATAGCTGGTTGCGCCGCCGGCATTGTAGGTTGCGATCACATTGTTATATTGCGGATAGGGCCGCAGCGATTGGGCCAGGGTGCCCGTGCTCGGGAAATCCGGATACGGCTTGGTGAATCCCATCGCCGATACACGCGGATCGGCGATACTAACCCCCAGCAGCGGACCGAGGCTCAAATATTTGGGGTCCACTTGGTTGTAGGGAATGTAGCTTTCCAACCGGCTCCCATTGCTGCCGATGTAGGCGGCGTCAAGTAGGACGCCCTTGGGCAATTCGCGCTGAATGTCCACCTGCCAGTTCTGAATGCGCCCGGCGATGCCATCCAATTTCGACAGTGTGAGCACGGTTGAGCCGTTCGCATACGACGGATCGATCACCGGAGGAAGCTTGAATCCCTGCGGAATTAGAAAGCCGTTATCCCAATTGAAAGCCGGCGAGAGTCCATCCGGCGAGGTCGGAGTGGGAGAGGCGCTGACGCCCCATCCGCATGGGAAACAGCCTCCGCCCGTGTTTCCATTCGCCGGCGAATAATACATTCCGTAACCACCCCGCAGCACCGTCTTCGCTGTGATCTGGTAAGCGGCGCCGATGCGCGGTCCGAGATTGTTCCAGTAAATATCTCCGAAGCGGGCGCGGCCGTTCCGCCCTGGACCCGTGCCCGCGAACGAGAGCGCGCCGAGGTGATTGTCCGCAGCCGGGTTCGGAATCGACGGGTCGAAGGCGGAGAGAGTAAGATTTGTGTCCGTACGCGGGATGAAGATTTCATACCGGAGCCCGAGGTTGAGCGTCAGCCGGGACGTGACCTTGAAATTATCCTGCGCATAGAGCGCCCGGTACCCGTAGATATTGTTGACGCCCTTCGTGTTGTAGTCCCGGCGCGCATCGTTCGGATCGCCGAGCAGGAAGCTCGCGAATGAATATCCGCTGCTCGATCGAGCTGCCGGATTCGCGGTTTGCAGGCTGTTGAAGTTGAACAGGCCCTGCGCATACGAATCGTCAAACGGAATCTGGAAGGTGCGGCCGCGATGATATTCGAATCCGAATTTTAGATCGTGACGCCCTTTCACCCACGTCAGGCCGTCGATAAATTCATACGTCCAATTTTCCTGAGCGCCACGATTCTTGGGGTTGTTGCCGAAACCGGTGAGACTGTCGGTAAAGGTCACGATGGGGAACGACGTCGAGCCGTTAGTCGCCACGCCCGTGAGCCCAAGTTTTCCCGGCCATCCTAGCAGATCCTGCGGAAGCTGATTGAAGATTTCCTGGTACCGGCTAAGGCCGAAAGTGGCGTGGTTGAAGATGGTGGAACTGAAGATAAAGTCGTGATTTACGCGCGTGATGTCCGGCAACTCATTCGTAATCAGGCCGCTGGCCAACGGGCCGGGCAGCCCGGATTGACTCAAAGCGCTTTGCCGCTGCCAGCTATAAACTCCGCTAACGCGGTTTCGATCCGAGAAGGAATGGTCGAGTTTGATGCTATAAATGTTTCGATCCACCGTCGCCAGGCTGGATGTGGCGAAGTTGCTCGAAAGGCCCGCGCCCGTGGGATCCGGGATCAGCGATAGCATCTTCGCGGACACCGAACTCCAGCGGCTTTGCGGAATAACGTTTCCGGGGAAAACATCGCGCACCAAATTGCCGTTAACCGTGCGAAGAGAATTGGGGTCGTAGATGAGTCTCGCGCCCAGTTCGGAGAAGTTGCCCTGTTTCATAAGGGCCGTCGGAACGCTCGCGATAATGGTGGAACCGCCATTATTCTGCTGATAGCCGTTCCAGGTGAAATACCAGAAAGTCTTGTTCTTGCCGTTGTAGATCTTCGGAATCAGCACGGGGCCGCCGGCGGCGATGCCATACTCGTTTTGGCGGACTTTGGCCTTACCGATAAACGGTGTCCGCTGATTTACCGACCAGCCGGCGGCGTCGAATTTATCGTTACGAAGAAAGTCGAACATCGCGCCGTGGAAATCGTTGGTGCCCGATTTGGTCACGAAGATTTCGACGCCTCCACCGGACCTGCCGTATTCGGAGGAGAAGTTGTTTGTGAGAACCTTGAACTCACTGTACATCTCGACGGAACCAATCCCGCCGTTCGCGGCGAAGGCAACACCCCCGCTTTCCGGGTTCGTGTGGCTGGCGCCGTCAATCAGAATCTCCTTGCTCCGCCGGGCGCCGCCGTTGACGCTGGTCTCCTGCTGGCCGCCGTTTACTCCCGGCACGTAACTGATGAAATTCTCCGGATTACGGAAGCCGCCGCTAACGAACAACGGGGCATCTTGCATAAACTTCGGCTGGAATGCCGTCCCGATGTCGCTCGTTTCCGTGTCCGTTACCGGAGTCTGTTCAATCACATTGACAGTCTGCTGCGTATCGCCCAGGCTCAGGACGAGATTCACGGTAAGCCGCGTCGCGACCGAGATATTGATTCCGCTCTGACGCGTGCGCTTGAATCCCGGATTCTCGACCTGAATTGTGTAAGCGCCCACCGGGAGGCTGGAGTACTCGTAGAACCCGTCCTGATTCGCGGTCGCGGGACGAGAAACGCCGGTGGCGTCGTCGGTGACCACTACTTTGGCGCCCGCCACGTAGGCGTTGCTGGCATCGGTGATGCGGCCGGAAAGAGAACCCGTGTCGGACTGGGCGAAACAAAAACAGGAGAAAATCAAAAGCGCCGGCACGGCGCGGGTTGCACGTGCAGTGTTTGCAGACATAGAGTTCGTAAATTAAAAAAAAGTTATCATGTTAGGAATCGGAAGTCAATCGTCTCATGCGCGTCTCGGCCGGTTGACATTACCGGGTCGCGCCATGTTTCGCAATATGAAACGATCGGCGCGCGCCGTAGCGGCCCATTCCGGGACGCGTGCGCCGGCCAGCGGTTGCCGGTACGCGCAAAACCTTGCGATCGTAAAGCTGGTTGACATCTACTGCAACGGTTTGTCTACCGGCCTCGCGTCCACGTACACTAGAACATAGAGGCCAAGTTGAATCGAATTTCATTCGCGTTCCGGAGTTTCTTTGCTATTTTATTCGGCGGATCGCTGCCGGAAGATATCGCGCTGGCGTTTGGATTTGCCAAGCCCGCCGCCGCCAAGCCCGCGCCACCCCCGGCCACGCCGGCCGATGGAGCGCTCCAGATTCTCTCCGTGCTGCAGCGCGATTCGCGCCTGGTGGATTTTCTAATGGAAGACATTGGCGGCTATTCCGACGATCAGGTGGGCGCGGCCGCGCGCACCATGCACGAGCAGTGCCGGGCGGCGCTGGAACGATACGTGAAGCTGGCGCCGGTGATTGACGGCGTGGAGGGCACGTTCACCAAGGTGGACAAACTGGACGCGGCGCGTGTCAAACTGCTAGGCAACGTGCCCGCCAGCGGCAAGGCGCCGGGCGGTACGCTGCGGCACAAAGGCTGGCGCGCCGAATCGGTCGGCTTGCCGCCGCTGGGCAGTCCGGAGGCGCGCGTGATTCTGGCGCCCGCCGAAATCGAGATCGAGTAGCCGCCATCTTGCCCCAACCATTCGTCATTGGAATCGACCTCGGCACGACGAACTCTGCGCTCGCCTATGCGCCTTCCGCCGGTGACGCGCAAAATGAGCCTGCCGTCACACAGTTCGCCATTCCGCAACTGGTGAATCCCGGCGAGGTGCGCGCCGAACCGCTGCTGCCGTCGTCTTTATATCTGCACGGACCGGCGGATTTTCCCAAGGGATCGCTGGCGCTGCCCTGGGATGCGGACCCGAAATTCGTAGTGGGGACGCTGGCGGCCAAGCGCGGCGTGGAGAGCGCCGGACGCTTGGTGACGTCGGCGAAATCGTGGCTTTCGCATGGGGGCGTCGATCGCAGCGCTGCGATTCTGCCGCCCATTGCGCCCGAAGGTGTTACGAAAATATCGCCGGTAGAGGCGTCGCGCCGCTACCTGGAGCATCTGCGGGCCGCCTGGAATTCAACCATGGACGGCGCGCCGTTTGATCGACAGCAGGTGCTGGTGACGGTGCCGGCCTCTTTCGACGCAGTGGCGCGCGACCTGACGTTGAAGGCGGCCGAAGAGGCTGGTTACCGGGATGTGATTCTTCTGGAGGAGCCGCAGGCGGCGTTCTACGCCTGGCTCCAGCGGCATCCCGACTGGCGCGAGCGCGTTCACGTCGGCGATTTGATTCTGGTGGTGGATATCGGCGGCGGCACCACCGATTTCACGCTGATCGCCGTGGGCGAGCGCGACGGAACGCTCGACCTGGAACGGGTCGCGGTCGGCGAGCATATTCTTCTCGGCGGCGACAACATCGATCTGGCGCTGGCGCGCGGTGTGGAAGAAGAGCTGCGCGCGAAGGGCACTAAGTTGGACGCCATGCAGTTGCACGCTCTGTGGCAGATCTGCCGCTCGGCCAAGGAGGCGCTGCTGGCGCCGGGCGTGAAAGAAAAAGAGCACCCGGTGACCATCCTCGGGCGCGGCACGGGACTGGTAGGCGGAACCATCAAGGCGAAGCTGGCGCGCGCCACCGTGGAGAAACTTCTGCTGGATGGTTTTTTTCCAGCCGTGGAAAGCAACGCGATGCCGGAGCGCAGGCGCATGGGGTTGACCGAAGTCGGTCTGCCGTATGCGGCCGACGCTGCCGTGACCAAGCACTTGGCGCGATTTCTGCGTCAGCAATCCGCGGCGGCGGAGACCGGCGCAGTGCGGCGCGGCCCGGGCGGACTCGCCGTGCCGACGCACGTGCTGTTCAACGGCGGCGTACTGCGGGCCGGGCTGGTGCGCGAGCGCATTGTGGAGACCCTGAACCGCTGGTCGAAGGCGGAAGGCTTCGCGCCAGTGGAAGTGCTGGTGGGCGAGGATTTAATGCACGCGGTGGCGCGCGGCGCGGCGTACTACGGATTGGCGCGGACCGGCAAGGGCGTGCGTATTCGCGGCGGCGTGCCGCGCTCCTATTATGTGGGGATTGAGAGCGCGATGCCGGCGGTTCCCGGGATGCGCGCGCCGCTGAAAGCGCTGACCGTCGCTCCCTTCGGCATGGAGGAGGGCACCGGGCTGCAATTCCCGGAACGCGAGTTCGGCCTGGTGACGGGCGAACCGGCCGAGTTCCGCTTCTTTCAATCCCCATCGCGCAGGAGCGACGCGCCCGGTTCGATGATTGAAGACGTCCGCGAGGATCTGGAGGAGTTGTCTCCGGTGGAAGTGTCGCTGCCGGCCGAAGGGCAGGCGGGCGAAATTGTGCGCGTAACATTGGAGTCGGTGGTTACCGAAACCGGAATGTTGCAGTTGTGGTGCGTGGCGCGCGACGGCCGCCGCTGGAAACTGGAATTCAACGTTCGCGAGAAAACGGCATGAAGGTCGGCATCGACCTGGGAACGACCAATTCGGCCGCGGCGTACATCGACCCGGAAGAAGCGGCGGAGGCGGATTTTCCGCCTATTCACGTGCTGGAAGTGGCGCAGTACGTCGCCCCGGGACGCGTCGAGCCAAGGCGCACCTTGCCGTCGTTTCTTTACCTGGACGACCGCGAGTATATCGGCGCGTTTGCGCGCGAACAGGGCGCATTGGTTCCGACCCGGTCGGTGCATTCCGCCAAATCGTGGCTGTCGAACGCGGAAGTTGACCGCACCGAGAAGATTCTGCCCTGGGACGCTCAGGAGGGCGGCCGTGTGCTCTCGCCAGTGGATGTTTCGGCGAAAATTATCGCGCATCTGGCCGGGGCGTGGCAGGAAAAATTCGGCGGGCCGCTGGGCGGGCAGGATGTCGTGCTCACGGTTCCCGCGAGTTTTGACGAAGAAGCGCGCGAACTGACCGTTACCGCGGCGCGCGAGGCGGGCCTCGAGAAACTGACGCTGCTCGAGGAGCCGGCGGCCGCGTTTTATTCGTGGATTGCCAACGACCTGTCGCGGTCGCGTAAGCATCTGTTCGACGGGCAAACCGTGCTGGTGTGCGATGTCGGCGGAGGAACCACCGACTTCACGGTGATTCGCGTTTCGCGCGACGGCGACCGCGTGGACTTTACGCGCACGGCGGTCGGTAAACATCTGTTATTGGGCGGCGACAATCTGGATTTAACGCTCGCGTGGCTTGTCGAGGCGAAGCTCGGGAAATCGCTTTCCCTCCGGCAACGGAGCGGGCTGCGGCGGCAATGCGCCTCGGCCAAGGAGAAGCTGCTGGCCGACGCGAACTTGAAGAGCGTGGAGATCACGGTTCTGGGCGGCGGTTCGTCGCTGGTAGGCGGAACGCTCAAGACCGAAATTCTGCGCGAGGAGGCGCTGGAACTGGCGCTCGACGGATTTCTGCCGTTCTGCGGCCCGGAGGAGCGGCCGCAAGAAGACAAGCGCAGCGTGTTCCGCGAGCTGGGGCTCCCCTACGTGTCCGATCCCGCGATCACCCGCCACCTGGCCGCATTCCTGAGTAGCGCTGACGCCACGCCCGATGCGATTCTGTTCAACGGCGGATTTTTCATTCCCGATATTTTGCGTCATCGCGTGGCCCAGGTGCTGGAAAAATGGTACGGGCGCCGTCCGCTGATTCTGGAAAATCACGACTTGGATCTCGCGGTCGCTGTCGGCGCGGCGTACTATTCCTACGTGCGCTCCACCGGCGCCGGCTTACTCGTGCGCGGCGGACTTCCGCGAGCCTACTACATCGGCAT
>JBDTAT010000867.1:0-8408 GCA_039924505.1 Bryobacteraceae bacterium | reverse complement strand
CGTGGCTTCCCTTCCCTCGATAATCCTGAATCATGGAATCGCGCTGACGGCTCTCTCCCTGTTCGCCGCGGATGCGAAGGTGGGCATTAGCAAACTTGGTACGCAAGCGATCGATCCGGCCACTAATACCGTTGCAATCCCGCTGTCCTCGAACGCGCCCAACATCGCCGCACAGATGCAAGTCAGGGCGTCGGTTCAGGCGGGGTTGGCGAGCGCGGCCGTCAGCGCCGGCGTTATTCCGATCCGGGGTTCGGTGGCGGCGCCGGTCGCCAGGACCTTGACGCTGCGCCGGCTTGCCGGTCCGCCGCCCGCGGATCCGGTGGTGGCGGCCGGCAATATCTGCGACCCGGACAACGTCTCCGACGCGGATGCGGCGACGGCCAAGAACGACGGACTGGCTTGCCAGCTTACCAACCAAACCGAGCAAGTGCTGATGCCGAGTTCGTTCCAAAACGCGCAGAAGGGAGATGTCATTCTGTCGCCGGGCCAGGATAGCGGCGACAACATGATCGGCGCGCTGCTGCGGTCGCTAAGCCCACCGCAATACCATTCGCATTCCGGATTGATGACGCAGAATTACTTCGAGATCACGCATTGCACGGCGTCGCCGGACCGGATGACCACTTCGAATAACCTGACCGGGATCGGCGGAGCCGGGGGGGTTAAGCCGGACATCCTGCAGTATGGATGGCCCGGGAGCATCACGCAGACGATCGACGCCGCAGTGGCCGGAGAGCGGTGGAACGACCCGGAAGACTCGAGCGGCAACACGTCTTATACAATCTCGGGCTTCAATCCGGAGCCGCTTGGAATCGAGAACAGCAGCAACGATTTCGTGCTGGTGTACCCGATGGTGGTCAAGCCTCTACCCGAGAACGAAGCAGCGGCCCGTCCCGCTTTGCGCGCGGCAGCCGACCTGGCCCGTTCGAAGGGCGCCAAGGTTGACAACAACGGCAACCTGACACAGAAAGGCGGGTGTTATTACTGCTTTTATTGCTACACGAAGCCGGAAATCTCGGCCGGGTTCACCGATCCGGCGCCCGTCAGCACAGGGTGGGCGGCAGGACTTTCGCCCGCCGTATGTTCGTCATTCGTGTGGATGAACATGAAAGCGAGTGGAATTAATCTGGTCGGATCGAACGCGGTGGAGACCGTGGCTGAGCTCTCCTCGGCCGCCGTCGCGGGTGGAGCGGAAGTGGGAGCGACCACGCTCGACGGCCTGTTTTATTATTCGCAATCGGAGCGGCAGACGGCCGCGCAGGTGCTCAACGCCATCATCTACAACGAGGCGGAACAGCACGAAGGATTCGCGCAATATATTCCCGGTGTCGGCAGCACAATTGCACAGAACATCGCCGACCAGATTCTCAACATGTTCGCGTACAACGACCCGAACAAGTATGGCTCCTCCGATTGGCAGAAGTCCGGGGACGCCAATGCCGTAAGTCCGGACAACATCCCGTGGTGGAATCCGCCATTCTTTGGATACGCGGAGCAGCTTCAATACCTGGAACAGCATACCGAGGAATACACGGTCAGCAAATGGCAAAAGGTGACGGTCTTCGGCGCGGTTTCGGGTACGGTGACGCGTCAGGACACCGGCGCGGCGGTGGGGGGAGCGCATGTATCGCTGAACGATTCGCTCACCACCACCACGAATGCGCAGGGACAGTTCCAAATCGCCAACGTGCCGGCGGGCAGCTACGACCTGAAGGCCTGGGCGGTAGTAACCATCGGCGGCGCGCAAGTGCAGATTGCGAACGGTCCATACGGATCCGCCGGCCAGGGCCAGACGATTACAACGACCCCGGCGAATCCGAATCTCACCATCAACGTGGTTCTACAAACTCTGCCACCCAGCTACCGGCGGCTGGACCTGCAGTTCCAGTGGTCGTCCGACCATGGCGACGCCAACGCGTGGCACAACAGCGGATTCCGGTATGAGGGCCCGAATACGGCATCCATCCCGCTCGGCCCCGGCAGCGGCGGTTTTGGGAATACGGGAACGTATTCGTATTCCTACGACTACGACCACCAAGGCCTGTTCCGTTGCGAGTACGATTTCATGGCCGCGCTGCTCGAAGACGATTCGATCGAGGTTACGCTCACAGGCAAAATGATCGACGACGGCAGCAACGATGAGCAGGCCGAGTACACCATCCACTTCAACGTGCCGGTGGACGGCCAGAACTCCGGGTGGTGGATTTCGATAGAGAACTCGGGGTTCAGCTACCATAATGGGCCGGCCAAGCTTGTTGGAACGGCGACGAATAATCGACTGACGAGCTAACAGCCGGCGGTAGAAACTCCGTAACCGTCGCGGCTCGGCGACGAATTGATTTTGCCGAGCCGCGCGCGTCAGCGGACCTCACGACTTTTCCAATAGACTCCTGGACAAGAGTCATGTAGTATAAGCAGACCGGGTGATGGAAGGCGATTGTGTTTCTTTGGCTCGCAGCCGCGTTCCGATTTCATGGGGAGGGGCGTATGTGGGGATCGAGACTAGCGTGGCGATCGCTGTTTTCGCTGGCATTTGTCGGGATATTATCAGCCCAAACCCCCGCGAAAGTCGATTTCGCCAAGGATGTGCTGCCCATCTTGCGGCAGAACTGCGTGCCCTGTCATGGGCCCGCGCAGCAGAGCAGTGGACTGCGGCTCGACCGGAAAAGCATCGTCCTCAGCCGGCGCGGTGTCGTGCCCGGTAGCAGCGAAAACAGCTTACTGTTTCACCGGATCACCGGGAACGCGTATGGCATGCAAATGCCTCCGACGGGTCCGCTCCGCCGCGAACAAATCGATCTCATCAAAACGTGGATAGACCAGGGCGCCGATTGGCCGGACTCGCTCGCCAACGAACTCGAACTCCCGCCGTTGAATCCCAAGGCGGTGGCCATGGCCGGCGCACTGCAAGCAGGCGACCTGCAGGGGTTCATGAAGTCCGCCGCCGAAGACCCCAAGCTTCTGAACGCCCGCGGACCGGAGGGTTCCACGCCATTCATGTACGCGGTGCTCTATACCGGCGCATCCACGTTGGGACGGCTGTTAAAACAAGGCGCGGACGTCAACAAACGGAATGACGCCAACGCCACGGCCCTCCTGTGGGCGGCCGCGGATCTGGAAAAAACCCGGCTCCTGGTGGCGCACGGCGCCGGCGTCAATGCGCGCTCCAGCGACATGCGGACGCCGCTGATGATCGCGGCCCGCCGTCCCGGCAATGCTGCCGCGGTCAAGTTCCTGCTGGAGCGCGGCGCGAATCCCAATCCCAACGCGCATCCCGTTGCCGAATCGTCGCCTCTGATTGAAGCTGCCACGGCGGGCGATGCCGCCAGCGTGGAATTGCTGCTCAGCCATGGCGCGGAGGTAAAGGCCGCCGGGGAGCCGGCGCTGGAAGTATCTTACGCCGTCCGGTGCTCGAAATGCGCCGACCTTCTGATCGCCAAAGGTCTCAGCAAGGAAAACTACACCCTCGCGCTGGCGAACATCGCGGTTTTCGGCGATGTGAACGCGGTCCGCCAGATGCTCGACCACGGTGCGGACGTCAATGCCGTCGATCCGCTCGGCCGCACTGCGCTGATATACGCGGCCGCATCCGATCTCCTTCCCCTGGACGTGGTCAAGCTGCTCGTCGAACGCGGCGCCGACATCAACGCCAAAGATGGGCACAAGCTGAGCGGCGATTACGGACTCACGGTACTCGATGTCGCGAGGCTGCATGGCGAAACGCCGGTGGTGGAATGGCTGGTCAAATCCGGCGCGAAGGGCGCCACTCCCACCTCGCCGGTTCTCAAAGCGCGCCGCGGGAACACCATCCAAAGCGCCATCCAGGCAAGTCTTCCATTGATTCAGCGGGCGGACGCCAATTTCGTTCCGAAGGCAGCGTGCGTGTCGTGCCACAATAACAGCTTTGCGGCAATCGCGGTCGGCGCGGCGCGCAAGAGCGGATTCGAGGTGGACGAGAAGACCTCGGCGCAGCAGGTCAAAGCCAACATCGTGGGATTGGTGAAACTGCGCGACTACCTGCACCAGGGGTTCTTGGTCCCGGTCCAAGATTTTTTCGGCCAGTTCGTGGTGAGCTACGTCCTGATCGGGCTCGATGCGGAGCATTACAAGCCGGATCTCAACACCGACGCCGCGGCGATGTACCTGAAATCGCATCAGTCTCCCGATGGCCAGTGGGCGTACCCGGCCGCCGATACGCGGCCGCCGATTTGCTCGGACTATATCGGGCAGACGGCGCTTTCGATGCGTGCGCTCCAGCTTTACGCGCCCAAACTGGATAAGGCCGCCTACGACCGGGCAATTCAACTTGCCGCGTCGTGGATGGCGAAGGCGCAATCCACAAACAACGATGATCGAAGCTACCGGCTGCTCGGGCTGGCATGGGCCGGGACGGATCGAGATGCCACGCAGTACGCCATGCGGGAATTGCTCGCCAAGCAGCGGCCCGATGGCGGTTGGTCCGATCTGGAATCCATGGAGAGCAGCGCCTTCGCCACTGGAAAATCTCTGTACGGTTTGCAGATCGCGGGGCTGCCCGCATCCGATGCAGCCTATCGGCGCGCCATCGAATTCCTGCTGAACACGCAACAGGAGGATGGCTCATGGTACGTCAGGACACGCGCGATGGCTTTTCAGCCGTACTTCGATGCGGGCTTTCCCCACGGCTTCAACCAATGGATTTCCGCCGCCGGCACAAGTTGGGCAACCACGGCGCTCTCGCAGGCCTTCCAGGCGCGGACGGCCATGGCATTGCGCGAGCGATAGGAATCGATTCTTCTGGCAACCGGTTCCGCTCCGGCGCATTGGGTGGAGTAATGATGCGAGACGGCATCGGCTGAAATCGTCGATTCCCGGGCAGCGGCGGTTTTGGGAACACGGGAACGTATTCGTATTCCGACGACTACGATCACCAAGGCCTGTTCCGTCGCGAGTACGATTTCATGGCGTCGCTCTTGTCCGGCGTGATCGACGATCCGCTTGGGGGCGAGCGGATAGCGCCTTCGGGCGGAATGGGGCGTCGGGCCGGCTGAAGTGCGGTAAAGAGAACTGGCCGGCGCGCTCCACAGCTCACCGGAGCCGATTTCCCTGGACATATGGGAACTGTATCCGGCTTTTCAGAAACCCGCGCAAAACGGAGTGCGGCTCGACGTGGTTTCTGTCACGGACGATGGTGCGCGCCGCACCCTTTGCGCTCCTCGGAAACCCGCGCAAAACGGAGTGCGGCGCGAAGTGGTTTCTGTTAGGGACGATGGTGCGCGCCGCACCCTTTGCGCTCTCTTGTGAAACAGATTGCTCCCGCCGCTGTCCACCCAGTAGAGACCGCAAATCGGCAGACTCCCGGAATGCCGGCCCGGAATGGGCCTCCCTCCGGCAAATCGCGCATTATGCAGACAAAAAATAACAATGTAGCTTTTGGATCGCCTGGCATCGCGCCCCGCTGGACGCATGGCGGCAAGGATGGAGTTGGAACCGCTTACTCAGCCTCCAGCCGCATCTGGTTTACCTTTTGGAATGGCATCCTCACCGAAGTTTATTTTCCGAGGGTTGACCGCCCGCAACTCCGCGACCTTCAGTACCTCATCACGGATGGAAAGACTTTTTTTCACGATGAAAAACGCCACCTTAAATCCAAACTCGAACGGCTCGCGGATCACACGTTGGGTTACCGGTGTACGAACACCGATCCGGGCGGGCGTTACACCATCGTCAAGGAGATCATCACCGATCCACATCTCGCCTGCCTCCTTCAGCGCACCAGGATCGAAGGCAACGAATCGTTCGTATCCAAGCTTCACCTCTACACGTTGTGCGCGCCGCATCTGCAAGTAGGAGGGTGGGGCAACAACGGCCGCGTCATTGAGGTCGAGGGCCGGAAAATCCTCATGGCCGAAAAGGAAGGGGTATGGCTGGTGCTCGGCGCAACGGTCCCCTTTTCCCGCGTTTCGTGCGGCTACGTTGGCCATAGCGATGGCTGGACGGATCTGGCCCACAATTTCCAGATGGACTGGGAGTTCGATCAAGCGCCCAACGGAAACATCGCGCTTACCGGAGAATTGGATCTGACCCAGGGCCGCGAGTTCACTCTCGGTCTCGCCTTTGGCGAGAGTCAGCATCAAGCCATCTCGACTCTTTTTCAATCCCTGGCAACTCCTTTCCACGATCATCACAAACGCTACATCGCGCAATGGGACCGCTCCGCCGCCCACGCTCTCCCTCTCCACAAAGTTTCGGGCGATGGCGGCAGCCTCTTCCACGGCAGCTTCAGCCTGCTGCGCGCTCACGAAGACAAGACCTATCCCGGCGCTTTCATCGCTTCCGTCGCCATTCCCTGGGGGGAAGCGAAGGGCGATAAAGACCAGGGCGGTTACCACTTGGTGTGGACTCGCGATATGGTCAACAGCACTTCTGCCATGCTGGCGGCCGGCGATCGCGAGACGCCTCTGCGCGCCCTGATCTATCTGGCCGTCAGCCAGGGAGCCGACGGCGGCTTCGCCCAAAACTTCTGGGTCGACGGCAAGCCCTTCTGGCATGGAATCCAGCTCGACGAAGTCGCCTTCCCCGTCATGCTGGCGTGGCGTCTGAAACAAGAGAAGGCGCTCGAGGACTTCGACCCGTACCCCATGGTGATGCGGGCAGCCGGTTATCTGCTGCGCCACGGACCCGTTACCCAGCAGGAGCGCTGGGAGGAAGCCGGCGGTTACTCCCCCTCCACTCTCGCTTCCAACATTGCCGCCCTGGTGGGCGCCGCTTCGTTTGCGCGGGATCGTGACGACGAGGCCACCGCGAAATTTCTCGAAGAGTATGCCGACTTTCTGGAATCCCACGTCGAAGCCTGGACCGTCACCACCGATGGCACGTTGGTTCCCGGCATCCAACGCTACTTCATGCGGATCCTGCCTGAAAGCGTGGACAACCCGCGTCCGGATGAAGACCCCAACCACGGGAATCTCACGATTGCGAATCGGGCCCCGGGCGCGCAGCGCGTCTTCCCGGCGAAGCAGATCGTGGATGCGGGTTTTCTCGAATTGGTCCGCTACGGAATCCGAAAGCCCGGTGATTCTCTCATCGTCGACTCCCTGCGCGTGGTGGACGCCGTGCTCAAGGTCGATACCCCGTTCGGCCCCTGCTGGCGCCGCTACAACTATGACGGTTACGGACAAAAAGAAAATGGCGGCCCGTTTACCTGGTGGGGACAGGGCCGCGCGTGGCCCCTGCTGACCGGTGAGCGGGGTCACTACGAGTTAGCTGCCGGCCACGACGTCAAGCCCTTCATCAAGGCGATGGAAGGTTTCGGCTCGACCGGACTTTTGCCGGAGCAGGTGTGGGACCAGCCGGACCGCCCCGAAGTTCATATGTTCCTCGGGCAACCCACCGGCTCGGCCATGCCTCTTATGTGGGCTCATGCCGAGTACATTAAGCTGCTCCGGTCCGCCCGCGACGGGAAGGTATTCGACGTGGTTCCCGAAGTAGCGAACCGCTATATCGGCAACCGGGAAAAGCATCTTTTATTGGAAGTCTGGAAGCCAAACCGCCAGGTATCCAGCGTCGGGAAAGGCGCCACGCTTCGCATTCAGGTGCCCGCTCCGTTCCGCTTGCATTGGTCGAGCGATGAATGGCGCACCGTGCAGGACACGGCCTCGTCACCCACCGCGCTGGCCATTGAGTTCGTGGACATTCCCATAGCTCCCACGCAACCATCGCCGATTCGCTTTACCTTTTTCTGGACCGCGGACAGCCGCTGGGAAGGACGCGACTACGCGGTTGCGGTCGAATAAGCAAGTGCTGAAGGGCACCCAGGCCCTGTAGCCGATTCCGATCAGGCGAGGTGGTATGGTTATTTCGTGACGGAAGCTTAGTGCTGGTTGCGAAATAACGTGTCCAACCACTCTCTCGCGGCGAGTAGCTCGCAACCGCTTTCCGAGCACAGACACACTTCGGCCTCCAGATTATTTTGGTGAATTCGCGCACAAACATCCGCCGGCCGCGGCGCGCCCGTAATTTCCTTGTTCGCCGGGTGCCGCGGCTGGCGGATGGTTCGCTCTTCTTGATCTCGCGCAAAACGGAGTGCGGCGCGACTATGTTCTGGTTCAATCCAATGGTGCGCGCCGCACCCCATACGCTCCTGCTGGACCGCATGGGGACGAACTGACGTCCGTCCCCACACGGCGTGTAGAGAATGCTCACCGCGGGTACACCGGCCGGCTTGCGATTCCCTTGGATCAGCGCTTTCCGCCCAAGAAAACACTGATTTTCGGGAACCGTTCGCTTAAGACCGGCTACTTGTAACGGTTTGCTCTCTCTTTTTCAGACACCGATGCCTGTTCCGTCGCCCGGCGGACCCTACTATCCACCGGGTTTCGAAAACACCATTTGGAAAGGCTGAGTGGCCACTCGCATTTCTTTCCCGG
>JBDTAT010000866.1:0-3107 GCA_039924505.1 Bryobacteraceae bacterium | reverse complement strand
GCACGAATAGTTCCACACCCTCTCCGACCATCGCTTCTCCCGGCAGCTTAGCCCGTGCGCCCAACGAGATAGTTACATTGGGACTGAGACGAAAGCGAAGGTAATTTGTCTCACTTTGAGTGATTGTGTCGAACACGGCCTGAGGAGGGCGCTTAAGTTCAACTACTACTTCAGTCGCTGTGACAGGCATTCGTTTACCGGCTCGAATGTAGAATGGAACACCCGCCCATCGCCATGTGTCGATGTGTAGTCTGATTGCGGCGAATGTCTCCACCTTCGAGTCCGAAGCGACACCGTACTCGTTGCGGTAGCCACGGAACTGACCGCGGACGACATCGGTGGGACCGAGCGGCCGCATGGCTCGAAAAGCTCGTTGCTTCTCGTCCCGCAGAGCATCCGGGTCGCGGCCGATGGGCGCTTCCATCGTTAGCAGCGCAATGACCTCCAACATGTGATTCTGCACGACATCGCGGATCGCACCTACCTCTTCATAGAAAACTCCCCTGCCGGCGACTCCGAGGGTTTCGGCCATGGTGACCTGCACGCTCTGGATATAGTTGCTATTCCAGATTGGCTCCAGGAACGAGTTGGCAAAGCGGAAGTAGAGGAGATTCTGGACTGGTTCCTTGCCAAGGTAATGATCGATTCGAAAAATGGCCGACTCTGGAAAGGACCGATGCAACGTTTGATTGAGTGCCTTGGCGGAGGCAAGGTCGCGGCCAAATGGCTTCTCGACGATCACCCGCGCCCCTTTGTTGCAGTTTGCTTTCGCCAGGCCCTGAGCTACGGTCTCAAACAAGTCTGGCGGAATAGCCAGATAAAAAAGTGGGCGGGACGCGGTGCCAAGCGCCTTTCGTAAATCGCGGAATGTCTCCGGCGAGTTGTAATCTCCGTTGACATACTGGAGTTTTGCCGAAAGTGCTGCGAACGCGCGAGCATCCATCCCGCCGTGTTTTTCAAGGCTCTCGTGGGCGCGAGCCCGAAGCCCGTCAAGACCCTGCGCCGACCTCGCCACCCCGATGATCGGCATATCGAGGTGGCCATGCCGGATCATGGCTTGAAGCGCAGGGAATATCTGCTTGAATGCCAGGTCACCGGTCGCACCGAAGAAGACAAACGCATCCGAATGAAGGTTCGTCATTTTCAACCTGTCAGGCGGCTTTCTCCACATGCCCGCCGAACTCGTGCCGCATCGCGGACAGAACTCTATCGGCAAAGCCCGTGTTGCCGCGTGAACTGAAGCGTTCATAAAGTGCGACACTCAAGACCGGGGCAGGAACCGCTTCGTCAATAGCCGCGTTGATTGTCCAGCACCCTTCCCCTGAATCTGACACGCGCCCGGTGTAACTCTTCAGGCTTGGTTCTTTCAGTAACTCTGTCGCCGTTAGATCCAGCAGCCACGAAGCAATCACGCTGCCACGCCGCCAAACCTCCGCGACGTCGGGCAAGCAAAAGTCATATTGATAATATTCGGGCTGCCGGAGTGGCGTGGTCTCGGCATCGACCTCAAGAGTTTTCTTCCCAGCATTGGCGTGGTGCAAGATGTTCAAGCCTTCCGCATAAGCCGCCATGATGCCGTACTCGATTCCGTTGTGGACCATTTTGACGAAGTGGCCGGCGCCACTGAGTCCGCAATGCAAATAGCCCTGTTCAGCTGTGCCTTCAGTCTTGCTGCGGCCAGGAGTGCGGGCAGTCGCTGTAATGCCGGGAGCGAGAGTGGCGAAGATCGGGTCAAGATGTTGGACGATACTCTGTTCGCCGCCGATCATCAGACAGTATCCCCGGTCAGAACCCCAGACTCCGCCGCTTGTTCCAACGTCAACATGGTGAATCTTCTTGGGCTTGAGTTCACCGGCTCGTCGGATGTCGTCAATGTAGTGAGAGTTGCCGCCGTCAATGATGATGTCGGCTGGCTTCATGCGAGCAGCCAGGTCGTGCAGAGTTTTATCGACGGCCGCGGCCGGCACCATCAGCCAGACAGCGCGTGGCGGCTTTAACTTGGCGATGAAGTCGTCGAGGGACGTGGCTCCGACCGCTCCGTCCTTTGCTAACTTGCTTACGTTCGCAGGGTTCGTGTCGAACACGACGCATTCGTGCCCGCCATGCAGCAGGCGCTGCACCATGTTGGATCCCATTCTTCCCAACCCAATCATTCCAAGTTGCATTCCATCCTCCAGTAACTACGAAAAATAACGGTCGTGGTTTAGGCGGCTAAAGCATGAATCCGCTTCTGCTTGATGCGCACCTCATAGTCGCGGCCCTCCCAGCGATTTCGACCGGTCCAGAAGAGCGTGAATTGCACCGGAGCACTCTGATCGTCGTGAATGGCGATATCGGCAAATTCAATTCCGATTCCTGTTGCAGTTGACGGCGTATCGCTCGCCGAAGCCCAGCCGTCATTAGTCCAATGCACGCGGAATGATTCTGGCGCTTGGATTCGCAATACTTGTCCCGCCATCACTTCCCTTACTTGGCGAACCGGCTTCCAAATTTCTAAGTCCTTCCTTCCGCGGCCTTTCAGGTATCGCTCCGCCACGATCGGGATCAGGTCGAAAACGTGACCATCTGCTACCGAGCGCAGCAGCTTCACGTACTCAGCATGAGCCCACATCAGCGGCATCGCCGACCCTGCCGGCTTTCCGAAATACATGTTAGCCGCCGCGATGTCCGGAGCATCCCAGATCTGCTCTGGCAACATCCGGCCCCTGTACGCAAATTGTTCAAAGGCGTGGATCAGCGAACGAACATCGCGTCCCGCGGCGAATTCGTAGTGTGCGCGCTCGCCTGTCAGCAATGGCCACGCCCGGCCCTGCCCGGAGCCTTTGAACGGCGCGCCGTCCGGGCCAGTCCCGTAGCCGTCGTGGTTGTAACGTCGCCAGCAAGGGCCGAACGGGGTATCCACCTTCAAGACGGCATCAATGACTCGCAACGAGTCTTCTATCAGTGGATCACCCGGTTTGCGAACGCCGTAGCGGACCAACTCGAGAAAACCAGCATCCACGATGTCCTTTGCCGGGAATTGCGATGGTGTTCCAGTGGCAAGATTGTGAATGGTGAGGAGGCCATTGTTAGGATCCTCATCCGGAGAGAGGTCGCCGATTGCAGCA
>JBDTAT010000865.1:0-2827 GCA_039924505.1 Bryobacteraceae bacterium | reverse complement strand
GCATTGCCGCAAAAGCCGCTAGTGCGTCAGGCGAACCGTGCTTGGCCAGATAAATGAACGGCAGCATCGGGCGCCCTGCTCCCATGGAAGTCCCAGCGGGTTTCCCTAACACAGCGGAATCGCCGATGAGATCCAGCTCATCGTCGCGAATCTGAAAGGCGATCCCGGCGTTCACACCAAAGGTTCGCAAAGCCCTGAGGTCGCCGTCGCTGGCATTGCCGGACACGGCCCCTAGAGTAACGGCGGCCGCAAACTGCGACGCCGTTTTGCCGCGCACGATGGAGAAGTATTGCTGCTCGGAAGCGCAAAGGGTGCGGCGCGCTCCGTTTTGCGCGAGTTCCTCAAAACGGCCATCGGGATAAGGCGCGATCTCCCGGAGCTGGCCCCGGCAGCACTCCTGAGCAAACCGGCTGAGAGCACGCACGGCTTTGAGAACTCGTACAGAGCTTTCATTTGTGACCGCGCGCGCCAAAACATCGAACGACCGCAAGATCAGGTAATCGCCCACCACCAGGGCGGCGGACTCACCGATCGAACGATGCAGCGCCGGCAGGCCGCGGCGTTCGTCCGCCCGGTCGATAATATCGTCGTGGATCAGCGCCGCGACGTGCAGCAGCTCCATTGCCTCCGCAGCCGGCAAAGCTTCCTCTGCCTTTCCGCCGGCTGCGTCCGCGGCCAGCCACACCAGAATCGGTCGAATCATCTTGCCGCGTTCAAAATAGCCCGCGAGCTGCCTTCCCCACGGGGCGTCCGACAAGTCGCGGACGAGACTTTCCCGGCACGTCGCCAGATGAGCCGCGTACCGGTTGGCGATCTGCTCGAAAGCGCAAAGGGTGCGGCGCGCACCGCCAGACCAACCGGGAACCATTTCGCGCCGCACTCCGTCTGGCGCGAGTTCATCGAATGGCGCCTTTGAATTCGTCAACGGGGTTGCTGAAACGCTCATGCGCTCTCCACCTGGATGCCCACAGCATAAGTGCTCCCTTGCAATACAGGCTCGAACCTCTTTACGACTTGCTCGGCCGCAAGCAGTCCCTTGAGGCAAAAAGCAGTGGTGACGCCGGCGCTGCCATGCACCACCATTCCATCGATGGTTGGAAAGGAAATCCACGGACACGAGGGCCATCCGCCATCCGATCTTTGTGTTTGAGACAGATACGCGGAACCCCGCGATAAGGCAACCGCTTCCGGCTCGATTCCATCGGCCGAGAGCGAAAGCATGGCCAGCGCCGTCGAAAGCGGTTCCGAACCGCCATCGCCCCAGCCGCCGTCCGTATGTTGCGCGTCGAGCAGAAAATGCCGCGCCCGCATCAACGCGCCGCTCGACGGCGCCACCCGGCCCAGCACCGAAACCGCGCGCCAGGTTCCGTAAAAAGGCCCGGTGTACCACTTGCTGGACCAGGATCCAACCGGGTTCTGCACCCTCTCCAAGTACGTCACGGACCGGCGCAGGGCCACGGAATACCGCACGGGATCGTACAACCACAATCCGTAAAGTAAATTGGCAACCACCTCCGGATGTGTCCCCCAGCCACCCATCACGTCCAGATACTTACGCATCCGTTCATGGGCAAAGGATTGGCCTCCCGGATCCAGAATCCAGGTGCAGAAGCTTCCATCCGCTTCCGAGGCGTCGAGCGTCAGGCGAATGGCTTCCTCGCAAATACTTGCCAGCTCGCCTCCGCCGAAGCGTGTGAGAACCTGCAGCACCTGGCCGAGGTCGTCGGCATCCGGCGGAAGTTCGGGAGCCTCCTCTATGTAGCTCCAGCCTCCGCGCACATCGCGGTGTTTGGATCGCAGAATCGCCATGCACTCCGTAGCGAGAACTTGCCGGGGGCAGTCCAACCCAGCCTCCGCGCCATCGAGCAGCGCATCCAGGATGACGGCCCGATGGGACAGAATAGAAGGCCGCGTTTCATAGCGGACTCCTTCATCGGTGAGCCGCGGAAAATGCAGATGGTGAATGGCTTCCCGATACCCATCCGACTGCTGGGCGAGCAGGAAGGCGATTGCATCGGATGAAACGCGACGGCCGTTATTTTCTCCGTGATCGGCCGCGCCTCGCGCAGACTCTCCGCTCCCCTGCGCGCCCACCCATCCGGCCACCACCCCCCTGGCAAATTCGGACAAAGATTCCCGCGGGCCGATTCCGTGCTCCGGCGGGAGAACCAACAGTTGAATCAACTCCTCCGCCGCCGCGTCCAATTCGTCGTAAATGTCTTTATCGCTAGCGAACGAACGCCCTTCCGCGGCCAGCCGGTCGGATAGACTGAGCAGCACAACATTCGGTGTTCCCGTGCGCAGGTCCTGAAGAAGATCTACTAGGTCGTCAACCCGCCAGAATACCGTTCCCAGCCATTTCGCCGCGGCCACCAGGCCCGGATTAAACTCCATCGCCGCGGGTTTGTGCGCAAGCTGAGCAATGTGCAGGCTGGCGGCAGAAGGCAGACAGGATTTCGCCTCCATGTACGGAAGCAAGCGGCGAGCTTCGGTGCGGGTTGGCCAAACTGTTTTGGCTACCTCTTGCTCACCCTCCAGCAGCCGCGCGATCGTTTTCCCGAGGTTTTCCCACGCGGCTCGATTCCCTGTCGCCTGGAACAGGCGCCAACCGTTGGACGCGCAGAAAGCGACTAAACCGCACAGCAGCCGCTCGCGCAAATCTTCCGTCTCACGCATCGCCCCGGCGAGCTGACTCTGCGCCAAGTCGGGCGCTGCAAAGATGTTGCGCACCAGCGATGCGTCGAGAAAGCGAAATAGCCGCTCACCGCTTCCCAGCTCGTCGACGGCGTAATCGATGAGTGTGATCGCAAGATTGAACGCGGCGCCA